>DATFQP010000431.1:0-14125 GCA_035264145.1 Propionibacteriaceae bacterium | reverse complement strand
GGAGACGGAGGGACCCCGTGCCGGCCACCACGTCTTCATCGAAATGAATCCGCGGATTCAGGTGGAGCACACCATCACCGAGGAGATCACCGACGTCGATCTGGTGCAGGCGCAAATGCGGATCGCGTCAGGGGAGACGCTTGATGATCTTGGTTTGTCCCAGGAGGACATTCGGATCAACGGCGCTGCGTTGCAGTGCCGCATCACGACCGAGGACCCGGCGAACGGGTTCCGTCCGGACACCGGAACGATCACCGCCTACCGGTCGGCCGGCGGCGCGGGGGTTCGCCTGGACGGTGGCACCGTGGACACCGGCGTGGAGATCAGCGCCCACTTCGACTCGATGCTGGTCAAGCTCATCTGCCGGGGTCGGACGTTCGAGGCGGCGGTCTCGCGGGCGCGTCGCGCCCTGGCCGAGTTCCGGATCCGGGGGGTCAGCACCAACATTCCTTTTCTGCAGGCCGTCCTGGAGGACCCAACCTTTATCGCCGGGGATGTTTCGACGTCCTTCATCGAGGAGCGGCCAGAACTGCTGACCACCCATGTCCCAGCCGACCGGGGCACCCGCCTGTTGCGTTGGTTGGCCGAGGTGACGGTCAACAGGCCGTACGGTGACCCGCCGACCCGACTGGATCCCAAGGTCAAGCGGCCCCTCGGTGTGGACCTGACCAAGCCGTCCCCGCATGGTTCCCGGCAACGGCTTCTCGATCTCGGCCCGGTCCAGTTCTCGGCCGACTTGCGGGCGCGGACGAACGTCGAGGTCACCGATACCACATTCCGCGACGCCCACCAGTCGTTGTTGGCCACTCGGGTGCGAACCAAGGACCTGATTCGGATCGCACCGTATGTCGGGCGAACCACGCCGGAGCTCTTCTCGGTCGAGTGCTGGGGTGGAGCGACGTACGACGTCGCACTGCGCTTCCTGTCGGAGGATCCGTGGGAGCGGCTGGCGGCCCTGCGCTACAACACTCCGGGTCTGTGCCTGCAGATGCTGCTGCGCGGCCGGAACACAGTCGGCTACACGCCCTATCCCACCAAGGTGGCGACGTCTTTCGTGGCCGAGGCGGCCGAGGTCGGCATCGACATCTTCCGGATCTTCGACGCGCTGAACGATGTCGAGCAGATGCGGCCGGCGATCGAAGCGGTGCTGGAGACGAATTCCACGATCGCCGAGGTTGCGCTCTGCTACACCGGCGATCTCAATTCGCCGAACGAGGACCTGTACACCCTTGACTACTATCTGCGGCTGGCCGAACGCATTGTCTTAGCCGGAGCGCACATCCTGGCGATCAAGGACATGGCGGGTTTGCTGCGGCCACCCGCCGCACGACGGCTGGTGTCGGCGTTGCGCGATGCGTTCGACCTGCCTGTGCACCTGCACACGCACGACACCGCCGGCGGGCAACTCGCAACGCTGCTCGCGGCGGTCGAGGCGGGCGTGGATGCGGTGGACGTGGCGAGCGCACCGATGGCCGGGACCACGTCCCAGGTGCCGGCGTCAGCACTCGTGGCGGCCTTGGAGAACACCGAACGGTCGACCAATCTTGATCTTCGTGCGGTGATGGATCTGGAGCCGTACTGGGAGGCGATGCGCAACGTCTACAAGCCGTTCGAGTCGGGACTGCCCAGCCCGACGGGACGCGTTTACGATCATGAAATTCCGGGCGGGCAGCTGTCGAACCTACGGCAGCAGGCGATCGCGCTGGGCCTGGGAGAGAAGTTCGAGCAGATCGAGTCGATGTACGCCGCGGCCAGCACCATTCTGGGTCGGCCGCCCAAGGTGACGCCATCATCGAAGGTGGTCGGCGACCTCGCACTGCATCTGGTGGCGGTCGGTGCTGATCCCGACGACTTCGCCGAGAACCCTCAGAACTACGACATCCCCGATTCCGTGATCGGCTTTCTCGGCGGCGAACTGGGCGACCCTCCCGGCGGTTGGCCTGAGCCGTTCCGCACCAAGGCGCTCCAAGGTCGGACCGTGCCGACCCGCGTTGTCGATCTTTCCGACGACGACTCGGCCGCTCTGGACGACAAGGGCCGCGTTCGCCAGGAAACCCTGAACCGGCTGCTTTTCCCGGGACCGACCAAGGAGTTCCAGGCGGCGCGCGACGCGTATGGAGACGTCGGTCGGCTCGATACCCTGGACTACCTGTACGGGCTGCGGCCAGGCGATGAGCATGTGGCCAAGATCGGCCGCGGCGTCAGTTTGATTCTGGGTCTGGAAGCAATTGGCGGCGCTGACGAGCGCGGGATGCGCACCGTCATGTGCACCATGAACGGCCAGCTGAGACCGATTCGGGTCCGGGACAAGTCGATCAAGGTCGACATCAAGGCGGCCGAAAGGGCAGATCCATCCAAGCCTGGTCACGTGGCTGCCCCCTTCGCCGGCGTGGTGACCGTCACTGTGGCCGAGGGCGACGAGGTGAAGGATGGCGCCACGGTGGCCACCATTGAAGCCATGAAGATGGAAGCCGCCATCACGGCGCCAATCTCTGGCAAGGTCGAGCGGCTCGCCATCGGCGAAGTGACTCAGGTCGAGGGCGGCGACCTCGTTCTGGCGATCAGCGCCTCCTGAGTCATTCCTAGCGCCTTCCTAACCGCCTGCCCCGCGGCCGCGGGATCCATCCCGGCACCGCCGCCCGGTAACGGCGATACGCCTCGCCATAGCGTTCAGAAAGCACGCGTTCCTCATACAACTTGACGAAGGTGAGAAACGCGGCTGCCACGACGCCCGCGTAGATCAGAAGCGACACTTGTCGCAGGAGCAGCGCTTGCCCGATGATCGCAGCCACCACGGCGAGATACATAGGGTTACGCACCCACCGATATGGTCCGGTGATCACGAGTTCTTCCGTTGGGGCTACCGGGGCCGGGGTTCCCCGGCCCTCCCAGGCAAACCGGACGAAGGCGTTCACCAGCACGGCTGCACCAGCGACCGTAATCAGGACGCCGATGACGGCAATGAGGACCGGTGCTGGCCAAGGAGGGCCGAATTCCCATCCGGTCAGCAGCCATGGCACCACACCGGCCACCACGCACGGCGCCACGATGAAGAACACCGCGCTGCCCAGTGCCGCCGTCAGCCGCTTCATGGAGACAACCCACCGATTTTTGGGTTAGGGGCCTGCCGCGGAAACCGCGTCCGAGAAAGGGTTACTTCCGCAGGGCTTTCGCCGACTCCCGGTTGTTCGCCTTCTGCAGCGCCTTGACCAACTCGTCCTTGCTCATCGTCGAACGGCCCGGAATGTCGAGCCTGGTTGCCTGCTCGTAGAGGTGCTTCTTGGAGGCATTGGCGTCCACTCCGCCGGCCGTCGGCCGGTTTGTGTTGCGGCCGCCTTCGGCTTGCGCGTCGGACGGACCTTTCTTCTCCTTCGGCTCCCAGCGATCACCGACCTTCTCATGGGTGTGTTTCAACGCGCTGAATCCCACCTGGTTCGCCGCTCGTTCGTCTCCCTCGTAGCTCTCGAGTGCCGAGTCGTGGGCTTTGGCGAAGGTGTTCTGCGCCTTCTCGCCGGAGCGCTGCAAAGTGCTCGGCAGCTCGCTCTTCTTGGCCTTCCCTGACTTGGTGGTCTTTGGCATCGCGCCTCCTTTGCAACGATGGTCAGTCCGTGACCAGCTCGGCGATTGATTGATCAGACACTGTTGATTGATCAGGACACTGTGGTCATCTGTACGGGTCCGCACGCATACGGCGTCCGGACGGATTGGTCTCGTCACCGCCACTTTGCTGAGCCCCTACGAGCGCCCCAACCTGCTGGGCGCTAGTTCTGTCGGCAGCTTCAGCTCAGGGGGCCCGGCGTCACGGCGAACACAATTGGGCAGCGGAGTGCGGCAGCTGAGGACTAGTACCTCATATGGCGCTCGTCGTCGCCTTTCATGGTGTCGCCCTTGATGGCGGTGCTGGCGTCCCGGAGGGCGTCGGCGACGCTGTCGCCCGTCTGCCCCGCCTCAGCCTCAGCCTCAGCCTCCTCGGCGCGGCCTTCGGCTTCCAGATCGGCGTTGTCCGTCGCATCTCCGGCGCCAGCCTTCGCCTTGCCGGTGAGTTCTTCTGCCTTCTGCGAGATCTTGTCTCCCAAACCCATGACGTCCCCTTCGGCTTAGGTGGGGCGGCGTTCGCCCGCTGTCCAATCACGGTAACACCGCCCCGATGACATCATCCGGGCCACCTCTGGCAACACCCCGGTCGCGATACGTTGAGGCAGGTCCACTCGACGGAGGCTGCCTTGACCAATTCACCGATTCTTGTCGGCCGCGGTCCCACCAGAGTCATGGCGTTGTCCGGCTGGTTCGTCGATGCAGCGGGTTGGGGCTGCTTCCAGGACTTGATCAATACCGAGCAACAGTCCTGGGCGTTCCTGAACTATCGCGGCTACGGCGACCGGAAGGATATCGACGGTCCGTACACCAACGCACAAATTGCGGCGGACGTGCTTGAAGTCGCCGACAGGCTGGAATGGGATGACTTCGCACTGGTCGGTCACTCGCTTGGTGGGAAGGCGATCCAGCGGGTCTACGCTGACGCGCCGCGCCGGGTCACGGCTCTGATCGGCATCTCTCCGATCCACGCTTCCGCGTTCCCCTTCGACGATGAGGGATGGAAGCTCTTCGAGGACGCAGCCGACTCCGAGGAGAACCGCTACACGATCATTGACTACACCACCGGCAACCGGAACAGCGCCACCTGGATCAACAAGATCGTCGCCTATTCATTGTCATGCTCGACGCCAGAGGCGTTCGGCGCTTACCTGACGGCCTGGGGCAAGGAGGACTTCTTGGCTGATCTGCCGCAGGATGATCATCCGCCGGTGCATGCGATCGTCGGCAGCCACGATCCGGCGGTGGGTGAGGAATATGTACGATCCTCATGGATGAACACCTTCAGCGACTCGACCCTCGACGTGATCGCTGACGGCGGCCACTACGCCATGTGGGAGGCGCCGGTCGCTTTGCTCACCAGCATCGAAAAGGCGCTTGCCCGCTGACCGGTGCATCGGGTAACCGCTCAGCTTGCCCAGAAGCCGACAAGATCAGGGACAGGCCGGCCGAGCGTAGCGGACAGCTTCGACCAGTGGACGAAGCCGTCAAGCCAGGTGGCAAGCGAGGCGATGGTCTCCCGCTGCTCCTCGATCTCGATCTGCGGCAGGGCAGATCGATAAGCACCAGCCATGGCTATGGCTCGGTCGTTCCGTTGCCAGCCGACCGTCAACCCGGACACCGGGATCAAATTGATGCTCGTCGTACAGTTCAAGAGATGCCGCAACCCGAATGACGCCGAGACCCCACCCCGAGCGAGTGCGAAGTCCAGATCGTCGAGTTCGGCGGCGGTCACGCTCATCCGGGTCGAGCCCCATGCCATGGCCTGCGTCAGAGCCTCGAGCACCCGCCACGTGGCACCGATGCGATCCGGTGGCACGTATGCACCGGCAAGCAGGGTTTCGACGTCCCTCGGCTCCGGCTGAGTTGCGGGGATCACCCGAGCGGCGGGAACCCGCCGGAAGATCGGCCCGAGTTTGGATAGCAGTCCCGCAGGCTCTGGTTCCTTCTTGGGGGCAAACTCCCGGCGCGCCAACTCCCGCAGCTCCGGAATCCGCTCCGGCGCTGCGCCGACGATGCCATGCAGCTCCTGGATGCCGATCGCGTACAGCCGAAGCTCCCCCACGCTGCTTACGGTAGTGGAGGTAACTGGCCGCGCGGGCACGGCAAGGGAGCGTCAGTCCAGCGGGTGATCGCCGAGTTCCTATCCTGAGATCGTGAACCCCCGGGCGCGTCGCTTGATCGTCTCCGGAGTGCTCGGCGCGCTGCTGTTGATCGTCGTGATCGCAGCTTTGTGGAAGGCATGGCAGTGATCTCGCCCACGCCTGGGCGGGTGGTCGTCCTGAGCTGACCCCATCGCGTACGCTCCCCAGCAGCGGCTGCCGGCAGAGAGGGGCTCGGGAACAATGCCACGGGTTCGACGTGCGCTGTCCGGAGCACTCGCGATCGCCGCAGCACTCCTGTTAGCCGGTTTACTGCCGTCCACCGCGTTCGCGCAGAACGTCGCATTTACGGTAAAGGACGGTCGAATTTTGTCGTCGTCAGGTCTGGCCCGTGACGTGAATGCGGGTCTGTACTGGACCGCCAACGAGACCGGTGATCGCGGGGTGGTCTACGGACTGACGACGACCGGAGCAGTACGTGGCACGTTGAACTACCGCGCCAAGCCGGTCGATGTCGAGGGTCTGGCCGTGGTAAATGACACGCTCTACGTTGGTGACATCGGGGACCGGACCCGGACCCGCGGTCTCATCACGGTCTACCGCTTCGACAACCCTCGGGCCACGGGTCTCACCGTCACCTACCGTTCCTACGACTTCGCATTTCGCGACGGACCCAAGGATGCTGAGACGCTGCTGGTAACCGAGTCCGGCAGGATTCTCCTGGTTACCGCGGGCAAGAATGCGGCGATTTACGCCGGCCCGCGGCAGCCGTCACGGCAAGTTCTCAATCGACTCACGAAGGTGGCAGACGCACCGGACGACATCACCGATGGTGCCTTTTTGCCGGGCGGCAAAAAGATCGCTCTGCGCAGCAACCGGACCGTGTACATCCTGGACGCCGGCAGCTACGAGACCGTGGTGAGCGCCGAGTTGTCGACGCAACCCAAGGGCAAGTCGCTGGCGATCAGCCTCGATGGAGAGTCACTGCTGCTGGGGACACAGGGCCGGAACGCGAAGGTCTACGCCGTGCCCATCCCGACCAAAGTGACTCCATCAGCAAGCCCGTCCATCGACGCTCAAAACGAGGAGGTCGCTGGGATGGGCAGGCGGGGAACACTCCTCGCGCTCGGCCTGGCAGCGATCGTGGCGGTCGTCGCGGGCGTCGTGGCCGGAGTCATCCACGACCGCTGACCGCTCAGCGGGCGTCCAGGTGTTCGATCACCCAGTCAATGCAGCGGCACAGCCGGGAGACGTCGTCCGGCTCGACATTAGGGAACATCCCAATTCGTAGCTGGTTGCGGCCGAGCTTGCGGTACGGCTCGGTGTCAACGATCCCGTTGGCTCGCAGAATCTTCGCAATGGCTGTGGCGTCCACCCCCTTGAAGTCGATCGTCGCAACCACTGGTGAGCGGAAGGTCGGATCCGAAACAAACGGCCTCGCATACGGATTTGTTTCCGCCCACGGATAGATCCGGTTCGCCGAGTCATCGGTGCGGGACACCGCGAACTTGAGGCCGCCTTGCTCGTTGAGCCACTGGAGCTGATCGTCCAGCATGAACAGCGTGGCGATCGCCGGCGTGTTCAGGGTTTGGTTCTTGAGCGAGTTGTCGATCGCCGTAGGCAAGCTCAGGATTTCCGGAATCCAGCGCCCGGAGCCGGCGATCCTGTTGGCCCGCTCCAGAGCGGCCGGAGAAAGGAGCGCGAGCCACAGGCCGCCGTCGGAGCCCAGACTCTTCTGCGGCGCGAAGTAGTAGGCGTCGGCCTGCGAGATGTCGACCGCCACACCGCCGGCGGCCGATGTGCCGTCGATCAGCACCAGCGCATCGGGGTCCGAGCCGGCGACGCGTTCGACGGGAGCCAGGGCACCGGTTGAGGTTTCGTTGTGAGCCCAGGCGTAAACGTCGGCGTCGTCGACCGCGCTGGGCAGGGCCACGGAGCCGACGGGAGCCGTCACCACCTCCGGATCCGTCAGATGCGGCGCTGCAGTGGCGGCCGCGGCGAATTTGGCGGAGAACTCCCCGAAGCTGGCGTGCGAGCTGCGCCGCTCGATCAAAGAGAACACCGCCAGGTCCCAGAACAAGGTGGAGCCGCCGTTGCCCAGGATCACTTCGTATCCATCCGGCAAGCTGAAGAGTTCGGCTAGCCCTTCGCGGACGGAGCCGACCAGGTTTTTCACCGGGCTCTGGCGATGCGACGTACCCAAGATGCGAGCACCTCGGTCCGCCAGAGCGGCCACAGAGTCAGGCCGAACTTTCGCAGGGCCGCAGCCGAATCGGCCGTCGTAGGGCAGCAGGTCCTTTGGGATGGTCAAGGCGGTCACGAGCGCCGATTCTGTCACGCGCCGCCGGTTGGATGCGTCCTAATTCGGCGGCTGAAAGACTGCCATCGTGCCTGAGCCTTCTGAGGCTGATCCCGCCCGACGTGATCTTCCTGATCTGTCCAGCGAACGTCTCGACTATCTCGGTGATCACCTGTTGGAGACCGCGATTCCGGCTGACCCGCTCGTGCTCTTCTCATCCTGGTTGTCGGAGGCCTTCGCCGCGAAGAACCGTGGTGTGCTTCCGGAACCCACCGCCATGGTCGTGTCGACGACGGCGGGCGGCCGACCGAGCTCTCGTACGGTCCTGCTCAAGGAGGTCAATGGTGGCGGTTTCGTCTTCTACACCAACTACCGATCTCGCAAAGCAGCCGAGATGGCCGCGTGTTCCCATGTGGCGCTGCTCTTCGGCTGGTATCCGTTGTATCGACAGGTTCGGGTGGAAGGCAGCGCCGAGCGCGTGCCTCGATCGGAGTCGGAGGTGTACTTCGCCAGCCGCCCCCGCGCTTCCCAGCTTGGCGCCTGGGCGTCGTCGCAGTCGAGCGAGGTGACCCTCGACGAGCTGAGTGCCTCGTACCGCCAGGCTGAGGAGCGTTTTGCGGGAGGGGACGTGCCCTGCCCGGAGCACTGGGGTGGCTACCGGGTTCGGCCGGAGACCATCGAGTTCTGGCAGGGCCAGCCCAGCAGAATGCATGACCGGCTGCTATATCGACGGGTAGGTGACGGTTGGCAGATCGTTCGGCTGGCGCCCTGAGTGTCGGGACGCAGTCGAGCAGTGGATCTAGCCCTTCACGGCCTTGTCGTAGGCCTGGCGAACCTCCGCGGAGACTCGGCCGCGCTCTGAGACGTTCATGCCCTGTTTCTTGGCCCACTCGCGGATGGCCTTCACGTCTACGCTGCCGTTCGTTTCACTACGACGCCGCCCTGCACGTCCGCCGGTCTTCCGTGCAGCTTGCATCCATGGGTCAAGCGCGCCGGTTAGCTTTTTGGCGTTCGCTTCGCTCAGATCGATTTCGTACTGCGTGCCGTCGAGACCGAAGTTGACAGTCACTTGTGCTTCTGAGCCATCGGTATCATCCGTAAGGACCAGGACCGTGCGACTCGCCATTGTGGTTCCCCTTCTGCTAGAGGTGATTTACCCGCGAGGAAATACCCAGTCGCAGTCCTATGAAACGCGATTCGCTGAAACATTCGCAATAACTGACGCCGCCATGTCCCTGTATCGAAAATTGTCCCTGTATCGAAAGTTGACTTCGCTCATGTCGTTCAGGGCGGCCGTTATCCCCCAAGAGGAGCCCGGTCGCGGGCAGAATATCGGCCGGACCGGTATCACCCATGAAACTCAGCCTCTACGTTGCGCTTTTGTGGGCGGTCTGGCATCTGACCGACCACTTCGCCGAAGAAGGCTGGCAATCGATGCGCTGATATCGGGGTCCCATTATTCTTGCTCGAGTTCGTCTCACCGTTTTTCGGCCGCTCCTTGTTCGGTTGGTTCCCCAACGTGACAACGAGCAGCGTGCTGTTGGTGGTGATCTTCCATGCCAGCTTCGACGCCGGATACACCAAGAGCCAGATCCACCATTTAGTAAGGACGCCATGGGGCATCCGTTCGTTACCGCCACGTCCGCTGTGAAGTACCGTCAAGGAGTGAAAGGCGCCGAGGTGATACTTCTGATCACCACCCTGGTAATGCCCCTTGTGTTGGGCATAGCCGCTGCGCTGTTGCGCAAGCCGTGGTGGTGGGCCGCGGCGCTAGGTATCGTGATTGCGATGATCGGTATGATCGCTCCCGAGCCTGAAGCTGGCGATGACTCACCGCCGGAGACCTTCCGTTTCTGCTTATGGTCGCCCTGTGGGTGACCGGTCTCGCTTGGTTAGCCAACTACCTGGTAGTGAGGCTCTGGATTAGGCCACGTCAGCCCGGAGCCGCAACCCGCCCCTGACGCACAGGAGTGTTCGATAGCAACGCCCACCTGGATTCAGACCTGTGGCGGGTTGACAGTCTCGGCGCTCGACTCAAAGGCGGATACCGACGTACTTGGTTTCCAGATACTCCTCAATGCCCTCAGGACCGCCTTCCCGACCCAGCCCGGACGCCTTGACGCCGCCGAAGGGCGCGGCAGGGTTGGAGACGATGCCCTGGTTGATGCCCACCATGCCCGTTTCCAACTGCTCGGCGACGGTGATGGCCCTCGTCAGGCTCTCGGTGAAGGCATAGGCGACCAGGCCGAACTGGGTGGCGTTGGCCAGCGCGATGCCTTCGTCATCGTTGTTGAAGGTAGTGATCGGCGCCACCGGTCCAAAAATCTCCTCGTGGTTGACCCGGGCGCTCGGCGGGACGCCGCCCAGCACTGTTGGCGGGTAGAAGTATCCGGGACGCTCGATGGCGGAGCCACCCGTCAGCACCTCTGCGCCAGAATCCACCGCATCGGCGACGAGCTCGGTCACCTTTTCGACGGCTGAGGTGTCGATGAGCGGGCCGACCTGGACGCCATCCTCTATACCCCGGCCCAGGGTCATGGCACCCATCCGCTCCGCTAGACGACTCGCGAAGTCGCTGGCCAACGACTCATGCACCAGAAAGCGGTTGGCCGCCGTGCAGGCCTCGCCGATATTGCGCATCTTGGCCAGCATCGCGCCATCCAGGGCCTTGTCGAGGTCCGCATCTGAGAACACAAGGAAGGGAGCATTGCCGCCCAGCTCCATCGACGTCTTGAGCACCTGCTGCGCCGATTGCTCGATGAGCCGCCGACCAACCTCCGTCGAACCGGTGAATGTGAGCTTGCGAAGCCGCGGATCAGCGATGATCGGTGATGAAACCTCGCCGGAGTGGGATGTCGTGACCACATTGAGCACACCGTCTGGCAGGCCCGCCTCGGTGAGAATTCCAGCCAGCGCCAGCGTGGTGAGCGGGGTTTGCGCGGCTGGCTTGATCACGACAGTACAGCCGGACGCCACCGCCGGGCCGAGCTTCCGGGTGCCCATGGCCAACGGGAAGTTCCAAGGTGTAATCGCATACACCGGTCCCACGGGCTGCTTCATGGTGAGCAGCCGGGTGCCGCCGGACGGAGCGACCGCGTAGCGGCCGGAGACTCGCACCGCTTCCTCGGAGAACCAGCGGAAGAACTCGGCGCCGTAGGTGACCTCGGCGTGAGATTCACTCAACGGCTTGCCCATCTCGAGCGTCATCAGCAAGGCAATATCGTCGGCCCGTTCGGTGATCAAGGTGAACGCGCGGCGGAGGATTTCGCCACGCTCTCGGGGATCGGTTTGTTTCCAGCTGTCGGCCGCCGCGACTGCGGCGTCCAGGGCGTCGATGCCCTGTTCCGGCGAGGCATCGGCGATCGATGTGAGCACCTCGCCCGTCGACGGGTCCTCGACGTCGAGCGTGTCCTCACCCGCCACCCAGCTGCCCCCGATGAGAAGTTCCGTGGGCACCGCCTTCAAAACCCGCGAAATGTCTTCTGATGTGACGCTCATGCTGGCCTCCTGCTGATTCGACCCTGCACTGTTCAGGTTAGGCGAGGTGATTCAGGTGAATCCTGATCGCGAGGAACTGATCGGGGAACGCGCGAAGCACGGCCAGCCGTGGATCGGCTACCGCCAGAACATCGGGGCTGCTCTTGGCTTGGACGGTCACCAGCCGCGGGTCGGCGAGCACCGTTGTGACCGCCGTACGGTCGCCACCCAGAAACACCGCGGCCAGCTCATCGACTGCTGGCAGCAGTACCGTCGATGCGACATCGGCCGCGGCAGCGTAGGCCTTCGCCGTCTGATTCTGCCGCCTGCGGGCGTACCGCTGTTGTGACCAGCCGCCGGCCTTAGTCTTGCCCTGCACGTACGCGGAGCCCACCTTGGACGTGATCAGTCGGCGGCCGCTGAAGACTCCGACGGCGTATCCGCCTCTGCGGACGAGCAATGCACCGACCTGGCGCTCCCTCGATGCATGGGCAAGTAGAGCGGTGATCGGATCATTGCTGGATGGCAGCGGGGGAAACGTCACAGGAATAACGGCGCTCGCCCCGTCCGAGCCGCCTATGGTCACGTGGAGGGCGTCGGCGGCCACTGATAGGGCACCATGGCGTTCGGCGAAGCCGTTCAGCCAACGACCGAGTCGTTCGGGCGCAACCCGGATAACGCGCTCGACCGCGGCGTCTTCCCCAGCAGATTCGTAGGCCACGGTCCGACGTTAGGCGACCACACCCGGCGAGGTCATCGGGCTCGGAAGTGGACAAACCCGCGAGCTTTACGACATCGGGGATGTCGGCCGGGAGGACAAGTCCGGCGCTCGCGGGTTCGGGTGTTGGCTGTGGATTAGCCGGGCCGCATGCGGCTCGGTGTTACACGTGCCGAATGGCGGCTAGCTGGCCGTCACCTCACATGTCCCAAAGTCATTCATTCTTTGGACCACCTCCTTTCCGTGTCCATCTACGGTAGGCGGCCGACTGGCTGGGGTCAACGCCATTTCCCAGGGTTCAGCCTCTCTTGATAGCCGCGTAGCGGTTGAGCGCCTCCCTCCGTTCCACGGCGTGGTCGACGATTGGTTCGGGATAGCCCGCCGGCAGCCCAGCCGGGTCCTTCCACGGCTCGTGCAGATGCTGCAGCGGCACATCGGTCAGTTCTGGTACATAACGGCGGATGTAGGTTCCGTCCGGGTCGAATTTCTCGCTCTGGGTGATCGGGTTGAAAACCCGGAAGTATGGCGCGGGGTCGGTTCCAGAGCCGGCGACCCACTGCCAGTTGAGGTGGTTTTGCGCAAGTTCACCGTCCCGCAGCCGCTCCATGAAGAAGGCGGCCCCATGCTGCCAGCCGATGTGCAAGTCCTTGATCAGAAAGGACGCCACCACCATGCGGATCCGGTTGTGCATCCAGCCCTCCGTGATCATCTGCCGCATCCCGGCGTCTACCAGTGGATAGCCCGTTCTGCCCCGCTTCCAGGCGTCCAATCGCTTCGCTGCCATTGCATCCTTACCTGGTTCATCGGTCGCCATCGCCTCGAAGGCGGACCGAACTGCCTTGGTCACAGCATCGGGCCGGTGAAACAGCACGTCACCGTAGAAGTCGCGCCATGCGAGCTGCCGCGCGTAGGCCTGCGCCCCCGGCGAGCGCAATGGAGCTAGGTCGGCCAGCATGGTCCGCGGATGGAGATGACCCCAGCGCAAGGCGATCGACATTTGCGATGTGGCGTCGATGCCCGGAAGGTTGTGCAGCCGTCTGTAGTCGCCGACGCCAGCCTCGTCAAGCTCCCGCCACTTCTGCCAAGCCCGACGCCCGGGTCCTTCGCCGGCGAGTCCGGACAAGTTGTCCTGCGCCGTTTCCACCGGTAGCCGATCCCCGGCCGCGATCCAGGTCACCTCATCAGGGTCGACAGCCCGGGCAGGCGCGCGCACTCCGTGCTCGAGCCAGGCCCGGTGGAACGGGGAGAACACTTGGAATGGTAGTCCGACCTCGGTGTACAGGGTGCCGGGCGCCACTGCGTACGGCGATCCGGTGCGTTTCAGCTCCACGCCATCATCAGCGAGAGCAGCCTCCACGGTCGCGTCTCGGCGCCGGCCATACGGAGCGAAGTCGGCGCTGATATGGACCCGCTCGGCGCCCACATGCCGCGCGATTCGGGGGATTTCGATCGACGGCTTGCCGCGGACGACAGTCAGCCCAGGGCCCCCAACGCTGCGCAGGTCGGCGTCCAGGGCCGCCAGTGACGCCTGCATCCAAGGCCCGCGTCCCTTCCCGGCGGATCGCAGCAGGACCGGGTCCAGCACGAACACCGGAAGCAGTGCACTGCCCTCGTCCGCGGCAGCTCGCAATGCAGGGTTGTCACTCAGTCGGAAGTCCCGGCGCACCCACCAAATCGCGGGTCGGTCGGCAGCAGCCATGTGGCTATGTTCTCCGTTGGCACGCCAGCTGGATGCTGTCCATCACCCGGCTGATCGCCACTGCGTTGACTGCTCAGAGTAGGGGAGAATGGCACCCGTGAGCGACCTGATCGATACCACCGAGATGTATCTGCGGACGATCTATGAGCTCGAAGAGGAAGGCATCACCCCGCTCCGCGCTCGGATTGCCGAGCGGTTGCAACAAAGCGGGCCGACGGTGTCGCAAACGGTCGCCC
>DATFQP010000430.1:0-7793 GCA_035264145.1 Propionibacteriaceae bacterium | reverse complement strand
GCGCAGGGACCCTTGGCTGGAGCCATGAGCGAACTGCTGAGTGCTGCCGAGGTCTCGGCCCGGCTCGACCAACTGCCCGGCTGGAGCTCAGCTGAGGCCGGCGGTGCAGCGTTGACCAGGACTTTCAAATTCGACGACTTCAAGGCCGCATTGAGCTTCGTCAACCGGGTCGGTGACGAGGCGGAGCAGCTCGATCATCACCCGGACATCGACATCCGCTGGAACAAGGTGGCTCTGACGCTGTCCACCCACTCAGCGGGCGGTCTCACTGAGCGGGACTTCACGTTGGCGCATCGCATCAATGATCGCGTCGGGACGTCCTCGGACTGACGGTGGCCCACTGATCTCGGCAGCGGAATCAACATCGGATGACTAGCCTCGCCTGTCCAACTGCGACATCCTCATCCCATGGTTATCGCTAGTGATCCGTCGGACGGCGTGACGTCTGGCGCCGAGAGCAGGCAGGCAGTCTGGTCGATCGACGGCAGATCCTTCCGGCTGAGGGCAGACGCCTCGGCAGCATGGCGGATCGGCGATTACCTGAGCGTGACCGACGGCTCAGGCTCTCGGCGCCTCGGCATGCTGGAGACGGTTGATCCGGTCACTGAGACGGCCATTGCTGGCAGCGGCACGCTGTTCGACGTAGGCGGACAACAATCATCTCAACCGTTCCGTACCTTCGAGCTGAGCAAGAGCCAGTCGACCACCATCCAAGATTTTTACCGGTCTGCGTCCCTCGGCATGGGTTCGTTGCTCGCCGCTCGTGACGTCATAGCGGGTCTGATGCCCGCCAAGCTCAACCGGCATACGTTCTGGTGCGGTCAGAGCGGGTCCGGCAAGACCTACGCCCTGGGCGTCGCGCTGGAACGGATCCTCGTGCAAACCCGCCTCCCGATCGTCATCTTCGACGCGAACAGCGATTTCGTTCGCTTGAACACCCCGCGCGACGACGCCGATCCGGGCGAGGCCGCCGCCCTCATATCCCGTGATATCCGTGTACTCCGTCCTGGCGACGGTAAGGATTCGCTGCGGATTCGCTTCCGTGACATGTCTGCCCAAGTCAGGGCCGCGCTCATCAGGCTGGACCCGCTGGTGGATCGGGCGGAGTACAACGCGCTGTTGCGCACCAAGGACATCGCGGCACCCTTCGAGGATCCGAGGGAATTGTCCCCGTTCCTGCGGTCGCTGAATGATGCGGGCTACACCGCCCTGGCGGAGCGGTTGGAGAACCTCGGCGTGCTGAACTGGCAGATTTGGGCGGGTGATCGTACGGCGGCGACGGAGATCATTGCCGAGAGGCCCGCGGCCACGGTGCTCGACCTCGGCAGCTTCACCGATCGGGAGGAGCAGCTTGCCGTCGCTCTGGGCGTGCTCAGCGACTTGTGGGCGCGGCGCGAGGAGCGTCGGCCAGTTTTGCTGGTGATCGATGAGGCGCACAACCTGTGTTCACCCGACCTGGAGTCGGTTGCCGGCCGCGCGGTTCGCGACCTGATCATCTCGATAGCGGCGGAGGGGCGGAAGTACGGTCTGTGGCTCCTGATCTCCACTCAGCGGCCCAGCAAGGTGCATCGCGGGATCATCTCTCAGTGCGACAACCTCACCCTGATGCGAATGAATTCCCCCGATGACCTGGATGAACTCGCCCACCTGTTCGGCTTCGTCCCTCGCGCGATGCTGGCTCAGTCTTCGCGATTCCACCAGGGTGAGGCGCTACTGGCCGGCGGTTTCGTCCCCGCCCCGAGCATGATCAGGGTCCGGGACCGCCTGAGCGAGGAGGGTGGGATCGACGTCCGGGTCCCGATGCCAGAGTAATGGCCGCGGCTCAGGCATATTCGAAAGCAGCTGGCGGTGGGCACGTGCAGACCAGGTTGCGGTCGCCGTAGCCGCCGTCGATCCGGCTCACGGGTGGCCAATACTTGTCCGCACCGTCGGCGTACAACGGGCCGTTATGCAGTCCGGCGGGAAACGCCGCGAAGCGCCGGGGATAGGGGTGTCCCCATTCCTCTGCGGTCACCTGACCCGAGGTGTGCGGAGCGTTGACCAGCGGGTTGTCGTCGCCTGGCCACTCCCCTGCGGCCACCCGCCCGATCTCTTCCCGGATCTTGATCATGGCGTCGCAAAACCGGTCCAGCTCGGCCAGATCCTCGGACTCCGTCGGCTCCACCATGAGCGTGCCGGGCACTGGAAAGCTCATCGTCGGGGCGTGAAAGCCATAATCGATCAACCGTTTGGCCACGTCCTCCACCGTGATTCCCGTGGCCTTGGTCAAGGGCCGCAGATCGAGAATGCACTCATGCGCGACACGGCCATGGCGGCCGGCATAGAGCACCGGAAAGTGAGCGCCAAGCCGATCGGCGATGTAGTTCGCCGCGAGTAGCGCGTGCTCGGTCGCCGAGGTCAACCCGGCCGCGCCCATCATCGCAATGTAGGCATAGCTGATTGGGAGAATTCCGGCGGATCCGTACGGTGCGGCGGAGACGGGTCCAACTCCGGTTTCCGGTCCGGCGGCGCTGAGCATCGGGTGATTGGGCAGGTAGGGGACGAGATGCTCGGCGACCCCGACCGGCCCCACGCCCGGTCCCCCACCGCCATGTGGAATGCAGAACGTCTTGTGCAGGTTGAGGTGGCTCACATCAGCACCGAATGCGCCGGGCTGCGCCAGCCCGAGCAAGGCGTTGAGATTCGCACCGTCGACGTAAACCTGGCCGCCGGCAGCATGCACCATCTCGCACAGTTTGGTGATTCCTTCCTCGAAAACACCATGGGTCGATGGGTAGGTCACCATGATCGCGGCAATCTGACCGGCATGTTGCTCGATCTTGGCTTGAAGATCATTGAGGTCCACCGAACCGTCGTCTGTTGCCGTCACGACCAGGACCTTCATGCCGGCCATCACAGCGGATGCGGCATTGGTGCCGTGCGCCGAGGACGGGATCAAGCAGATCCGGCGATCGTCCTCGCCCCGGGCGTCGTGGTATCGGCGGATCGCGAGCAGGCCCGCCAGCTCTCCCTGGCTGCCGGCGTTGGGCTGAACCGACACGCGCGCGTAACCGGTGATCTCAGCAAGCCAGGACTCCAGGGTCGTGATCAACGTGGCGTAGCCCTGCGCGTCCTCAACGGGTGCGAAGGGGTGCAGGTTCGCGAAACCGGCGTACGAAATCGGCTCCATCTCGGTTGTGGCATTGAGCTTCATGGTGCACGAGCCGAGCGGAATCATTCCCCGGTCCAGGGAGAAATCCCGGTCGGAGAGGGCGCGCAGGTATCGCAGTAACGCCGTTTCGCTGTGGTGGGTGTTGAAGACCGGATGGGTCAGATACGGAGTGCGCCGGTCGCTGTCCGCCAAACTGCCGTACCGTGCCCCACCGCTCCGAGCGCCGAAGGCCGAACGGACGGCGGCCAGGTCAGCCTCGGTCGCGTCCTCGCCGATCGAGATGCCGACACGGTCATGGTCCAATCGCCGGAGGTGTACGCCGGCCGCGTGTGCCGCCGACACCACGGCGTCTGCGCGGCCGGGCACTCGCGCTATCACCGTGTCGAAGAATTCCGCGTGCTCGATCTCGGCGCCCGTGGCGCGCAGATCGCCGGCAAGTTGGGTGGCACGCTCGTGCAGTGAGCGAGCGATCTGCTGCAGACCGCGGGGACCGTGGTAGACCGCATACATGCTGGCGGTCACGGCCAGCAGCACCTGAGCGGTGCAGATGTTGGACGTCGCCTTCTCCCGCCGAATGTGCTGCTCCCGGGCCTGTAGCGCGAGCCGGAATGCGGGTGTGCCGTCGACGTCCTTGGACACTCCGACCAGCCGACCGGGCAACGAGCGCTCCAGTCCCGCGCGGACCGACATGAAGCCGGCGTGCGGTCCACCGTAGAACAGCGGCACGCCGAACCGCTGGCTCGAACCGACGGCCACATCGGCTCCCCACTCCCCCGGCGGCGCCGTGAGCGTGAGCGCGAGCAGGTCGCAGGCGGCGATCACCATCGCACCTCGCGCGTGAGCGGCATTGGCGATCGCTGACATTTCACTGGTAGGGGCCAGCCGGCCGCTCGCACCTGGCGTTTGCACGACCACGGCGAACGACTGGCTGCCTTCGATGGTCTCGAGCAGACCGGATGCGGCCACGAGTACGTCGATCCCGAGTGCATCTGCCCTGGTGCGAACGACAGCCTCGGTCTGCGGCAGGATGTCCGGGTCCAAGATCAACACCGAACCCGTTTTGACACTGCGGCGGGCCAAGGTCATTGCCTCCGCGACCGCGGTTGCCTCGTCGAGCAGACTGGCTCCTGCTGTCGGTAACCCGGTGAGATCGGCCACCATGGTCTGGAAGTTGAGCAGCGCCTCAAGCCGACCCTGACTGATCTCTGGCTGGTAAGGCGTGTAGGCGGTGTACCAGGAGGGGTCCTCCAAGACGTTCCGGCGAATCACCGACGGAGTGATGGTCCCGTGATACCCGAGCCCGATCATCGCCCGAAGCGGCCGGTTGCGGTCGGCCAGTTGTCGAAGGTGGGTGAGCGTCTCGAACTCGGTCAACGGTGGCGGCAGCTGGAGGGCACCAGACATCCGGATGCTTTGCGGCATGGACTGCTCGACCAGTTCGTCAAGATCGGCTACGCCCAGCGCGGCCATCATCTTGTCCCGGTCGTCGCTTTGCAGACCGATGTGCCGCGATACAAAGGGCCCGGTAACGCTGGTTGGGGTGGCAGTCATGGCAGCTCCTGACTCGTCGCAGAAGCGGCCCACAAGCAGGCCGCTCCCCCTCTGTCGCCGGCGGTTCCAGAGTTGCCATCCCGCGCGGTCTGGGTGCCTGAGAGGTTCCGGGGATGTTGCCCCTTCGGCGCCACGAGTGCTTGCTCGTGGACTCTCCCGCGTGGTCTTTTACAGCGGACCCAGATTACAGCTTGCGCGCAGGCAATGTGGAGCCGTCCAGCGCACGCGCGTAAGCGGCGTCAGTGCGCTCAAGGCGGGCCGACTATCCAACGGCGCGTGCACGGCGGCGCTGCGAAAGTTCATCGTGGGCATGCGCGACCGGCTCAGCTTCGGCTTCGGCCCGTTCTGCCGGGAGCTCGGCCAGCGTGCCCTCGATGCTGCGCCACACGACCCCCAGCGCAATGCCGAAGACCCCCTGGCCCCCGCGCAACAGGTCGATGACCTCATCGTCGGATGTGCACTCGAACACCGAGACGCCGTCACTCATCAGAGTGACCTGGGTCAGGTCTTCCACACCGCGGGCTCGGAGATGGTCGATTGCCGTCCGGATCTGCTGCAGGGAGATTCCGGCGTCGATCAGCCGCTTGATCACCTTCAAGATCAAGATGTCGCGGAAGCTGTACAGCCGCTGGGTCCCAGATCCTGCGGCCCCCCTGATCTCCGGCACCACCAGGCCAGTACGGGCCCAGTAGTCCAGCTGGCGGTACGTGATACCCGCCGCATTGCAGGCGACCGGTCCCCGGAAGCCCAGGTCACTCGGCACTGGGGAGAAGTCACCCTCGAAGAGCAGCTCCTGACCACCCAAGCGTGGCTCTGCCGAAGAATCGGCAGGTTCAGCCGGGATCTCCGTGCTGCCCATTTGTGCCTCCAGTCACCACACCGAAATTGCGAGGGAAGGGATAGCCGGAGTTCCCCGGCCGTAATTCCACAGTCGGCATTACCCGTGAAACGCTACGACTCGCACGCGTCAACGGTCAACGACACGCCGCAGGCCGACGTGTCGAGGCGGAAAGTCTCAAGTCGAAGATGAGGCGGGATCTCCTGCCGGGAGTCGGCATAACGGACTCTCAAGTAGAGCTTGCAACTTGGCTCTGACTAGGCCATTTGGCTCAATCGCGCTTCGGTTCGTCTCCGGTGAAGAAGTCGTCCGGGTTCACTTGGTCAAGGAACTCACGAAACTTCTCGACTTCGTCCTCTTCCGGTTCTGGAATCTCGATGCCGGCCTCGTCGAGAACGTCCTCGGCGCAATAGATGTCCGAGCCCACCCGGAGGGCGAGCGCGATGGCGTCGGACGGCCGCGCACTCACTTCTATCCCGTCGACGAGCAAGACGGCATAGAAGGTGCCACCCTCGAGTTCGGTGATGTGTACCTCGGTCAGTCGGTGGCCCAGCGTGTTCAATGTGTCGACCATCAGGTCGTGGGTTAGCGGTCGGGGCGGCACCACGCCCTCTTGGGCATTGGCGATGGCTGAAGCTTCGCTGGCCCCGATCCATATCGGCAAATAGCGGGTGCCGCCGACTTCGCGCAGGAGAACCATCGGCGCGTTCGACGGCATCTCGACCCGTACGCCGACCACATCGAGCTCACGCATGCACCAACACTACTTCGAGAGCCACCCGGAACAATCCGCGCCTTGCCCATCAGCTGGCTTGTCACTCGGAAATGTGTACGGCTCTGGCCTGCCTCATCCGGCTGAGCCGAGGCGCGAGACCAGATCAGGCGCGAGACCAAGATCAGGTCCTGGTTTAGCGCTCCATAGCGGTCCGGAGCAGGGCGGCGTGAAAGCTGATCACCAGTTGAGTGACCTCCACAGACACGTCCTTGTTGCCACTTGCCCGGCGCATGTGCGGAGCGATCGCCTGCTCGACCAGCCCGATTTCCCGGTCCGCGGAGAT
Organism: Propionibacteriaceae bacterium; assembly: GCA_035264145.1. Taxonomy (GTDB): domain Bacteria; phylum Actinomycetota; class Actinomycetes; order Propionibacteriales; family Propionibacteriaceae; genus Microlunatus. Next base: position 1,195 of record DATFQP010000430.1, on the reverse strand, counting down.
CTTGAAGGCTCGTAGGTGACGCCCGTCGATCCCGTACTCGCCGAGCCGACGGGCGGCGATCGCCAAGGTCAGGGCATCGCGGCCGTAGTGCTTCGAACCGCGGCGGGTCTGCACGATCTGATTGCGCTCGAGCTCGGCCAGCGCCAGCTCACTCAAGCCGCTGGCTTCCAAAAGCTCCGCACGGGTGAGCCGCAACGGCGGCTTGGTCGCTGCCTGAGACGGCGGACCTGATGCTGCCGGTCCGGAGGGCTCCGTCACCGGGAACGGTGATTCCAACGCAGGGGGCGACTCCCCTCGATCCATCGCCTCGAGATGTTCGCGAATGACCTTGAGCGGCAGGTAGTGACTCCGTTGGACAGAAAGCACGTATCGCAGGCGCTCGATGTCGGCATCGGTGTAGCGCCGATACCCCGATGGGGCGCGCTGCGGGCTGATCAAGCCCTCCGACTCCAGGAATCTGATCTTGGAAATGGAGATGTCCGGGAAGTCGTTCTTCAGCAGTCCAAGGACATGCCCAATACTGCGCGTGTCTGACCTGGTCGGCATGGGCCTACGTGTTACTCCGCGCCCTTGGGACTCCCATAGAAGACCAGGCGATACTTTCCAATCTGTACCTCATCTCCAGACTTGAGCAGGCACTCGTCAACGAGGTCCCGGTTGACGTAGGTCCCGTTGAGACTGCCCATGTCCTTCACCTGCGTGCCGGCAGGCGTTCTGGTGAAGGTGGCGTGCCGCCGAGACACAGAGATGTCATCGAGGAAGATGTCGGAGTCCTGGTGACGGCCGGCGGTGACCAGATCAGTGTTCAGCAGGAACCTGCTTCCGGCATTGCTACCCCGCTGCACGATCAACAGTGCTGAGCCGGCCGGCAAGGCGCTGACTGCGGCCTCATCTTCGGCTGAGAGCGACTCACCGTCACGCTGATCGTCGGAGATCGCTGGAATCGTCTTCGTGGTGTCCCCGGTAGGAACGCGGTCCGGAGCAGGTTCCGGCCGCGCCGCTGCACCAGTTAGCGGAGAGCCGCAGTTGCTACAGAAGTTGCTTGCCTCGGGGTTGTCGTGGCCACAGTTGGTGCAGAACGGCATGGTGGTCGCTTCCAAATGACAATGTCTGGATATCGACTTTAGCTTGCGACCTGCTCGGCGTACGCATCGGCGTCCAGCAGCGATTCCAGATCTGCGTCATCGTCCAGTTC
>DATFQP010000429.1:0-4606 GCA_035264145.1 Propionibacteriaceae bacterium | reverse complement strand
CATCTCACCGACTTCGAAGCCGAAGTGATTCCCGGCGTCGTCTGTGGCCAGAAGTATGTACCGGTGCGCAACGTGGGCGCCTACCTGCCAGCTGGTCGATTCCCGTTGCTGGCCAGCGCTTTCATGACAATCGGTGTGGCTCGAGCTGCAGGGGTGCCGAACGTCGTGTGCTGTACGCCGCCGGCACCCAGCAGTCGGCCCCATCCCGCCGTCCTCTACGCGGCACGTGCGTCGGGCGCCGAGGCCATCTACGTCCTGGGCGGCGTACAAGCGCTGGCCGCCATGGCCTTCGGCCTGCTGGATGGTGAGCCGGCGGACATGATCGTCGGGGCCGGGAACGCCTACGTCGCCGAGGCTAAGCGCCAGCTCTTCGGTCGGGTCGGGATCGATGTCCTGGCCGGACCATCAGAAGTGGCTGTGATCGCCGATGACTCCGCCGATGCCACGACGGTGGCCGCCGACCTTCTGGCGCAAGCCGAGCATGGTCCGAGCTCCCCAGCTTGCCTGGTCACCACCTCTGATCGGCTGGCTGCTGAGGTTCCGGCCGAAATCGATCGGCAGCTTCAGGGCCTGGCGACGCGTGACATCGCGGGAGCCGCCTGGCGGGACTACGGCTCGGTCTATCTGGCCCACACGCCACAGACTGCCGTCGAGATCATGGACCTGCTCGCCCCCGAGCACCTGGAGATCTTGGCCGAGGACCTCGACTTCTACTTCCACGCCATGCACAACTACGGCTCGCTGTTTCTGGGGACCTGGTCGACCGTCGCGTACTCCGACAAGGGTATGTCGGGCACCAACCACACACTGCCCACCGCCCGCAATGCGCGGTTCACCGGCGGATTGTCGGTGTCGCGGTACCTCAAGCAGCTCACCTATCAGCGAGCCACCAAGGAGGCCACGGAGGCGCAGGCCAGGTACGTGGTCACCATCGCCGACTTCGAGGGCATGCCGGGCCATCGCGACAGCGCACAGCGCCGGCTGGATCTCACCGCTTCACCTGTTGCGGACCAGTTCGGCGCGGTTGCCTCGCCTTGAGGTGTGATCTGGTTGTATACGTATGAACTCAGAAACCGGGCGAGGCGTCCGGTTCGTGGGGAGAGACTCACGATTAACCGGAGGAGATTGTTGATGGCAATTGGGTTGAACAAGAAGGTGCTGATCAGCTGCCTGGCTGTCACCACGTTGGTGGGCCTGGCGGGTTGCGGGGCAGGATCGAAGACAGCGGAAAAGACATCGACCAAAGTCGCGTGCGACTTCACCAATCCGCCAGCGGCCACAACCGTCAACGTCTTGGCCTACAACTCCTCGGCGGTTGATCCGTACTCGAACACCATGGTGTCCAGCTGCACCCGGGAGAACGTGACGGTGAAGCACGATCCGATCGACTTCCCGGGACAGGTCCAGAAGACGACGGCGACTCTCGCCGGCGACTCAGGCTCCTACGACATCCTCGAGACCTACTCCTTCGTCATCCCCGACTTCGGGTCGAAGCAAAAGCTGGTACCGCTGGACGATCTTTTCGCCAAGTACTCCGACGAGTACAAGCTGGCTGACCTCGACGAGTCCATGGTCAAGGCGATGAGTTACGAGGGCAAGATGTACGGCGTTCCGATGCAAGCCCAGACCCACGTCATGGCCTACCGCAAAGATCTGTTCGACAAGAACAGCATCACTCCGCCGACGACGTTCGAGGAGATGAAGGCGGCGGCCAAGAAGCTGCAGGACGCCGAAGGCATGAAGTATCCGATTGCGCTGCCGTGGCTTGCCAGTGGCGACATCGGCACCGCATACCGGGCCGCACTGAGCTCACTGGGCAAGTTCTATGTCGACCCGGCGACCAAGAAGCCCAATTTCGACACCCCAGAGGCCGGTAAGGCGTTCGAGGAGATGAAGGGCCTGCTGCCGTACATGGACCCGCAGGTCACCACGTTCGACCAGCCCAAGGTGCAGCAGCAGCTGTTCAATGGCACGGCAGCCATGGGCATCATGTTCTCCGGCCGGATGGTCGACCTGACAAAGCCCGAGAACACCAAGTTCGCCAACTCCTTCGCCTTCGCGCCGCCGCCGTCGGTGGTGGAGGGAGGTAAGACGTTCGGCACCCTGTCAGTGGACGGCTGGTCGATCCCGTTCAACACCAAGGTGGACCAGGATCTGCTGTTCGAGCTGATCTCGGCTTCGGTCAGTGAGGATGCGTCCAAGGCGTCTATCCCCGCCGCGTACCCAGCGCGCAAGGGGCTGGATCAGAGCGCCTCGCCGTACGCCAAGGCAGCTGACACGGCGATCTCCAACATGGCAGAGCAGGAATCCCAGACGTGGCTGCCTCCTATCAACGCCGCAAGTCTGCCCATCATCACCGAGGTGATTGCGGGCAAGATCTCGGTTGCGGAGGGGCAGAAGAAGATGCAGGCGGCCGCCGAGAAGGTGCTCGCCGACTCAAAGTAAGCCCTCCATCTGCGACGACGATGCCGCGATAAGGAGCCAGCGTGACACGCAAGCAGTTCTGGTTACTGGTCACGCCCAGCGTGATTGTGATGTTCGGATTCATGCTGGTGCCGCTCTACCGAACGCTGCGGTGGAGTCTGCAGAAGGTCACCTACGGCGAGCCGGGGGTCGAGGTTGGTCTGGCGAACTACGCCGAGGCGCTGTCCGATCCCCGGCTCGGCAAGGCGGTGTTGTTCACCGTGAGCCTCACGGCGGTGGTGACCGCGTTCTGCGTGGTGCTGGGCTACGTGCTCGCGGTCCTGGTGAACGGCCTGGGCAAGATGCGGCCGGTCGTCTTGGGCATCATGCTCGTTTCGTACGTGCTTCCGCACGTGGTGGGTGCGGTGGCCTTCTCCTGGCTGTTCGACTCGAACTTCGGCGGCCTGGTGAACTACCTGATGAACGGCCTCACCGGCGGTGCGTTCGGTGAGCCGCTCTGGTTCACCTCGGTCTGGCCCAATCGACTGATCGTGACACTCAACATCATCTGGTTCATGCTTCCGTTCGCGATGTTGATGATCTTGGCCGGCCTCCAGGGAGTCTCACAGGAGACACTGGAGGCAGCTGAGATTGACGGTGCATCGGTGCTGCAGCGCCACCGGCACGTGATCATTCCCAGCATCCGTGGCGTGCTGGGCTTCGTGGTGCTGATCTTCACGATGGACGTGGTGCGGACCTTCGACCCGCTGATTCCGCTCGCCCCGCAGGCGACCCTTCTGGGTAACGAGTCGATCATGTTCTACGTCTACCGAGTCGCCTTCGCCGAAGGCGCGCCCAACCTTGGCCTGGGCAGCGCCATCAACGTGCTGACCATCGCGCTGATCTTGATCTTGCTGGCTCCGTCCATCCGGAGCTTGATCAAGGAAAACCGGGCAGCAGCATGACCGTCCAGCCTGCTCCCGCAGCCAGCGCGCCGGCCGCCGGCGTCGCCTTGGGCGCGGCGGAAGCGATCACCTCAGCACCGCCCCCACGGGTTCGGCGTCGCCGGCCCGCGTTGGTGCTCTCGGCACTGTTCCTAGCCGCAACATGCCTGGTCATGCTGTTCCCCTTCATCTGGGCAGCCATGTCGTCCACCAAGCCGACGGTGGTCGCCTTCTCCAACCCTCCGGTCTTCGCCTACAGCCCGACGTTCCAGCCGTACGTGAATCTGTGGCAGACAACGAACTTCTATATCTATCTGGCGAACACGCTCATCGTGGCGGTGATCAGCACGATCATCGCGCTTGCGATCGGGTTGCCCTGCGCGTACGCACTGTCCCGTTACGGCGGCATCTCGTCGATCATGTTGCTCGTCATGGCGCTGGTCTTCCGGGCGCTGCCGCGCTTTGCCGTGGTGTTGCCGATGTATGAGATCAGCAAGGCGATCGGGGTGTACGACACCACGTACGCGATGGCCGCTGCGTTGATCGCGATCAATCAGCCATTCACCATCTGGCTGCTGCGCAATTTCTTCGCCGAGATCCCCAAGGAGCTGGACGAGGCTGCTCTGGTCGACGGGTGTACCCGGGTAGGCGTGCTGCGTCGGGTGATGATTCCGCTGATGGGACCAGGGATCTTGACGGCCGGAATCTTCGTCTTTCTCTTTGCCTTCCAGGAATACCTGACAGCCGCCGTGCTGACCGATGTGAGCGCCAAGACAGTGCCGGTGTTCATCGCCACCCAGATCGGCCAGAATCTGCCGCTGCTGCAGCAGGCGTCGGCAGCGACGATTCTGCTCACATTGCCGGTGATTGCGATCGCGTTCGTCGCGCAGAAGTATCTCGTGGCCGGGCTCAATTCCGGTGCGGTGAAAGGCTGAGCGAATCCAGCGAGCCCTTGGTCCTGCTGCCAGGAATGAACTGCTCGGCCGAGCTGTGGTCGAGACTGGACCGGGGCGGCGGCTGGCCGCCGCTGATCACCACCGAGCTCGCGGAGCCGACACTTCAGGGTCAGGTCAGCCGGTTGCTCGACGAACTGCCGCGCCGATTCGCGATCGGCGGCCTGGACCTCAGGGACCGGCGCTCGTCGAGGCGCGTCGCTTGCATGGCCAGCTGGGCGTCGAGGTGCGCCTCGCCGACCTTCTCGGCCATGTCGAGGGTGAGCTCGACCAGATCGCCGCGACCCCGGGCCGGTTCGCTCAGTA
>DATFQP010000428.1:0-24415 GCA_035264145.1 Propionibacteriaceae bacterium | reverse complement strand
CTGGTCCACGTTCAGCAACGGCAACAAGAACTGGGCGTACCGTCAAGATCAACTTCCGACAACCCACCCGATCGCGGCCGACATGGTCGACCTCGAAGCGATCGAGCTGAACTTTGACGGCATCACTTACGCCAAAGGGGCTTCCGTGGTGGTCCAGCTTGTCGCGTTTGTAGGTCAGGACGCGTTCCTGAAGGGTTTGCGGACCTACTTCGCGGATCACGCCTTCGGCAACACTGAGCTCGGTGACCTGCTGCGTGCGCTGGAACAGACCTCGGGCCGGGACCTGTCCCACTGGTCCGGCGAGTGGCTGGAGACGGCGGGTGTCAACACCCTGTCAGCAGATTTCAACACCGACGGCGACGGCCGATTCAGCTCCGTCCGCATCGCGCAGACGGCGGACCAAACTCATCCGATATTGCGCAGCCACCGAATCGCGATCGGGCTCTACGCTCCGACCGGAAACGCCCTGCAGCGGGTACAACGAGTGGAGGCTGACATTGCCGGTCCGTCCACGGCGATTCCCGAACTCGACGGCACGGCACAGCCTGACCTGCTGTTGCTCAACGACGACGACTTGAGCTACTGCAAAGTGCGGCTGGATCGTCGTTCCCTGCAGACTGTTGTGGACCACATCGACGAGGTCAGCAGCCCGCTGACCCGGGCGCTGCTGTGGAATGCCACCTGGGACATGTGCCGCGATGCCGAGTTGCCGGCCAGCCAGTATGTCGAGCTCGTGCTGCGCGGAGTGGCCACCGAGCCGGATCTCACCGCAGTGCGGTTCATCCTCGGTCAGGCGCAGAGTGCCGCCGACAGCTACGTCCCGGTCAACCTGCGTTCCGGATTGCTTGCCCGCTGGCAGTCGGGCGTGAGTGATCTGCTCGATCATTCGGCACCGGGTTCTGATCATCAGCTCGCCCTGGCGCGCAGCTTCGCGGCGGCCGCGGAAGATTCCTCAGCCGCCGAACGGATGCACGGTTGGCTGAACGACAAGAACGTGCCAGACGGTTTGGCCGTCGATCCTGAGCTGCGTTGGACTCTTGTTGGCAATCTGGCCCGACTCGGCTGGCTCGACGAGGCCGGCATCGCTGCCGAACTGGAACGGGATGCCACGATCACGGGAGCTCAACAGGCGGCGGGCGCTCGCGCCGCACAACCCACGGCCCCGGCCAAGGCGAACGCCTGGCGGTTGGCGGTGGAGGACGACTCCGTTCCCAACGGGACGCAGAGCGCCATCTGTCTCGGCTTCTGGCAGCGGGGACAACACGAACTGCTCGCTCCGTACATCCCGCGGTACTTCGAGGCGGCAGAGGCGATTTCCGCGGCCACGGGCATCTGGGCAACCAGGGGCATTTCCATGCGGAACAACGTGTTGCGGTTGCTTTTCCCCTGGCCGGTGGAAAAAGAACCCGTTCTTCTCGAGCTCGACGCCTGGCTCGAACGCACCGAGTTGACCGCCTCGGTGCGGCGGTTGGTCGAGGAGCGGCGCGATGATCTGATCCGTGCCCTCCGCTGTCAAGCGGCGGTCGCCCTCGTGCCATGACCGCGCAGGCCGCGGTGGAGACGCGGGGCTCCGGCAGCTCTCCGCTGATCAGTGATGTCATCGCAGTAATGGATCAGCTGTACCCCAGCACCGCGGCGATGGACTGGGACGTCGTCGGTCTGGCGGTTGGATCCCCGAGAGTGCCCGTCACCAAAATCTTGTTCACGGTCGACGTGACATCCCCGATCGTGGCGGAAGCCGCCGAAGTGGGCGCGGAGTTGATCATCGCCCACCACCCGGTGCTGCTGCGCGGCATCATCGCGGTGACGGATGATCATCCGAAAGGCCGCCTGGTCCGCGAGCTGGTCCGGCACGACATCTCCGTGTTCGTTGCCCACACCAACGCCGACGTCGCCGCCGGCGGTGTGGCGGGGGCCCTTGCGGACGCGTTAGATCTCATCGGAACCCGCCCGATGGTGGCAGCCAGTCTTAGGCTGGACAAGATCATCACGTTCGTCCCGAACGATCATGCCGAAGCCGTCCTCGACGCGCTTGCCACGGCTGGGGCAGGTGTGCTGGGCGATTACGACCGCTGCGCCTTCGTCAGCGACGGCAGCGGCACCTTCCGCCCGCTGGCCGGGTCGACGCCCTACCTCGGCACGGCCGGGGTGGTCGAGACCGTGGCTGAGCGGCGGATTGAGATGATCATGCCGAGGCGGGCGCGCAGCGCCGTCGTGCAGGCACTGCTGAAGGCCCACCCGTACCAGACTCCAGCCTACGACGTGACAGAGCTCGCCCAGACCCCCGACCCTGATATCGGACTCGGTCGCATCGGAACGTTGCCCGGTGAGCTGACGGTCGGCGGCCTGGCCGATCGGCTAGCCGACGTACTCCCGGCGACGGCGGGTGGGGTTCGCATCGGAGGCGACCTCGACCGGGTTGTCCGTACCGTCGCCGTGCTGCCGGGGTCGGGGGACGACCTGTTGGAGACGGCTCACGCATTGGGAGCCGATGCGTACGTCACCTCCGATTTACGCCACCACCGTGCATCGGAAGCACTCGCCTGGCCTAACGCGCCGGCCTTGATCGATATCTCGCATTGGGCAGCCGAATGGACCTGGCTGCCGGTCGTCGAACGCCTCCTCCGGACAGAGCTCGCGGCGGCAGGCTTGGCTGTGGACACTGCGATTTCACCGCTATCCACCGATCCGTGGCAAGACCGCCGGTGATCAACGAGTCATATGCAGGGTGGGGGGTTCATACGCTGCCTCTCCGAGTTGGGAGATTCCGTGCGCCAGACCGCCGACGATGTCGTCGGCCACAAAGGACTCGCGCATCGCGGCAGCGGCCAGCCGGCATTCTACGTCGTCCAGCAGCCGCCGGGCCTCGCCCCCTGTGACGATCTCCAGCGCACGGAAGGCGGGGTCACACATCACCAGTACCGAATGCGCCGGGTCGTCGAGCGCACTATGCAACCGCTCGGCGTAGGCACGCGAGTCTTCTTCTGAGACTCCGACGTAAACCGAAAAGGTCAGGCCGGAGATCCGTTCCGCGTTCTGCACGGCTCGGGCGAGCCGCTCGGTTTCCGCCGGTGTGAGTGAGTCACCAGCGGGCACCCGCACCTCCCGACTCGGACGGCGCCTCGCCACCCTCGATGGCGGCAGGTGCTTCGGTCTTTTGCTCAGGCCGACCGCCCACCCAGACGGGCTCGGTGACCTCTTGGTGCGCGTCCCCCTTGCCGGCCGCATTGAATACCTTGGCGAGTGCGATGACCACCACCATGACCAGCAGCGGCAGGCCGATGAGAAGTCCTAGAACCTGCAGCCAGCTCGGGTCCGGCGCCTGCGGCCAACCCGCTAGCGTGTCCAAGGGCACTAGCATGCTCAGGAGTTTGCTCACGCCATAACCGTAGCGGGAATCTTGCCTGCCGCGGACATGAGCGCCCCGGGCGAGGAGGAATCGGTGGACGCTGGCGGCGGGGAGGATTCCCGTATCGTCCTTGACGCTGACCAGATTGCCCGAGCGTGCGCCCGGATGGCCCACCAGATCCTGGAAGCCAACCGCGGGGCCCATGGTCTGGTGCTACTCGGTATTCCCACTCGGGGAGTCGCGCTCGCGGAGCGTCTCGCCAGGGCCATGGCGGAGGTGGAGAGGGTCTCGATCCCGACGGGTGCCTTGGACGTGACGATGTACCGGGATGACCTGCGCCGGCAACCCACCCGGCCGGTCGGCCACACCCGCCTCCCGACAGCGGTGGATGACGCGGTCGTCGTGCTGGTCGACGACGTACTCTTCTCCGGACGCACGGTCCGGGCGGCTCTGGATGCACTGGGTGATCTCGGCCGGCCGCGGGCGGTCCGGCTGGCGGTGCTGATCGATCGTGGACACCGAGAACTGCCGATCCGTGCCGACCACGTGGGGAAGAACCTGCCAACGGCCGCGGACGAGCGGGTTCGGGTACGGCTGGAGGAGGTCGACGGCGTGAACGAGGTCACCATCGTCCGCGACGGCCAGAGCTCACCCGAAACTGCGGAGCACGGCTGATGCGACACCTCCTGTCCGCCGCCGATCTTGAGTTGGCATCCGCCACGGAGATCTTCGACGTCGCGGAGGAGATGTCGCTGCTCCAAGGCAGGCCGGTCAAGAAGCTGCCGGCTCTTCGCGGCAGAACAGTGGTCAACTTGTTCTTCGAGGACTCGACTCGCACTCGGTCCTCCTTCGAGATCGCCGGCAAGTGGCTCTCGGCCGATGTGATCAACGTCAGCGCCAAGGGCTCGTCAATGTCCAAGGGCGAGTCACTTCGGGACACCGTGCTCACCGTCGCCGCCATGGGGGTGGATGCGCTGGTGATCCGGCATCACGCATCGGGTGCCCCGCGCCAGGTGACGCAGTGGATCGACGCGCATGTGCTCAACGCTGGTGACGGGACCCACGAGCACCCCACCCAGGCTCTTCTCGACGCCTTCACGTTGCGCCGGCACTTTCGGCAAACGGCGCCCACCCTTCGAGACTTCGAGGGCAAGACGATCGCCATCGTCGGTGACATCACTCATTCGCGGGTCGCCCGGAGCAATGTGCTGCTGCTCAACACGCTCGGCGCAGACGTGATCATGGTTGCACCGCCGACCCTGTGGCCTTCCGGGGTTGACTCCTGGCCCGCCCGGTTCTGCACTGATCTGGACGAGGTCCTGCCCATCGTCGACGCCGTGATGATGCTACGGGTCCAGCGGGAGCGGATGTCCGGTGGTTACTTTCCCACTGCTCGCGAGTACACCATCGGTTACGGGCTGACCAGCCAGCGGCTCGAGATGCTCAAGGTTGGGGCTGCCATCTGCCACCCGGGCCCCATGAATCGCGGACTGGAGATCTCGGCCGAAGCCGCCGACGCCGCAAACTCGCTGATCTTGGAACAGGTTGCCGCCGGTGTCGCAGTGCGGATGAGCGTGCTCTATTCGTTGCTGGGCGGTGCGGATGACACGCCACCACCGACGGCTCGGGAACCCCTCGGATGACCGACATCTTGATCACGGGCGCCGACTGGCTCGGCGGCGGCCGGGGCGACCTGCTCGTGCGGAATGGCGTCTTGGCTGATCCGGCGACAGCGGGATCGGACATCGAGCGATTCGATGCGGACGGGCTGATCGCCCTGCCAGGCCTGGTCGACCTGCACACTCATCTCCGCCAGCCGGGCCGTGAGGACACGGAAACGGTGGCGAGCGGCACGGCAGCCGCCGCGCGGGGCGGCTATACGGCGGTCCTGGCCATGGCGAACACCACACCCGTCACCGACACGGCGGAGGCCGCCGAACACGTGGCTGAACTCGGCCGACGGGACGGGCTGGTTCAGGTGGTGCCGGTCGGCGCAGTCAGCAAGGGCCTGAAGGGTGCGGAGCTGGCTGAGCTCGGGCTGATGGCCCGCTCCCCGGCCGGTGTCCGCGTGTTCTCCGACGACGGCCGCTGTTTGTCGGACGCCAGATTGATGCGGCGGGCCCTGGAGTACGTACGAGCGTTCGACGGCGTCATCGCACAGCACGCTCAGGACCCGCGACTAGCCGGCCCGGATGCTTGCTGCCACGAGGGAACCATCTCTGGCCGGCTGGGCCTGCCCGGCTGGCCTGCTGCGGCAGAGTCGACGATCGTGGCTCGGGACATCCAACTCGTCCAGCTCACTCGTTCACGGCTGCACGTCTGTCACGTCTCCACCGCCGAGACGGTCGATGTGTTGCGCTGGGCCAAGAGCCGCGATATCGCGGTCACTGCCGAGGTGGCACCACATCATCTACTGCTGACCACCGATGAGGTACTGGACTACGACCCCACGTACAAGGTCAACCCCCCACTGCGACCTGCAGAGGACGTGGCTGAACTGCGCCTGGCTCTGGCGGATGGCACGATCGACGCTGTGGCAACTGACCACGCGCCGCATGCCCGCCACGACAAGGAACATGCCTTCGCAGAGGCGGCGTTCGGCATGCTGGGACTGGAGACGGCGCTCCCGGTCGTCGTCGAAACCATGATCAACCCTGGCGCGTTGGACTGGGCCGGCCTCGCTATGCGAATGGCTACCGCTCCGGCGCACATCGCCCGGTTGGCTGATCAGGGCCGCCGGGGGGTGGTCGGCGAGCCGGCCACCTTCGTGCTGGTGGACCCCACCGCCCGGGCTGTCGTCGACCGTGACGCTTCGGCGTCCCTGTCACGCAACAACCCCTGGCATGGCCGAGAACTGCCTGACCCCGTCGTGGCCACGTTCTGGCAGGGTCGGGTCACCTTTCGCCGCTAGCACGGCCTTGCCCTTTCGCCGTTAGCACGGCCCTGCCCTTTCGCCGTTAGCACGGCCCTGCCCTTTCGCCGTTAGCACGGCCCTGCCCTTTCGCCGTTAGCACGGCCTTGCCCTTTCGCCGTTAGCACGGCCTTGCCCTTTCGCCGTTAGCACGGCCCTGCCCTTTCGCCGTTAGCACGGCCTTGCCCTCTCGCCGTTAGCACGGCCCTGCCCTCTCGCCGTTAGCACGGCCCTGCCCGGCACTACCATCTAGCGACATGCCTTCCTGGTTTCCCGACAACCTGTCTGAGACAGTTTTTCTCGTTCCGCTGCGCATCGCCTTCCTGATCCTGCTGGCGCTGATCGCGCGATACGTGCTGCACCGCGTTATTACCCGGAGCGTCCGTCGCATGATCGGTCGTCAGATGCAGGTCAAGATGAAGGTTGCCCAGGCGCTGGTGGACGCGACCACGCTGCCGGCGGCACGGCGAGAGCAGCGGATCCTCGCCCTCGGCTCGCTGGCCCGGAGCATGGTGACCTTCGTGATCTTGATAGTCACGACCATCATGATCTTGGCCGAGCTCGGCTTCCACATCGCCACGATCCTGGCCGGCACGTCGATCGTCGCCCTGACCGTCGCATTCGGCGTGCAAAGCATCGTCAAGGATCTGAGCTCCGGCGTCTTCATGCTCATCGAAGATCAGCTGGGAATCGGCGACTACGTCGACATGGATCAGGCCTCCGGCACGGTCGAGGCAGTCGGCCTACGTATCACCCAGCTGCGCGACGACGATGGCAATGTCTGGTACGTCCGTAACGGCGAAGTGCTCCGGATCGGCAACTTCAGTCAGGGCGGCACCGGACGCCCCACCCGGGGTGAGGCACAACCTGCGTCGTGACTCCTTCTGAGCCAGGGGCCATGGCTGCCGGCTACTTCAGTGTGGCCTCCACGTTGATCTCTGTCGCGGCGAGCGCTCGACTGACCGGGCAGTTCTTCTCCGCAGCGGCCACTGCGGCCTGGAACTGCTCCTCGTCTATTCCGGGCACGTCTGCGGAGACCGTCAGTTCGATCCCGGTGATCCCCTTCCCCGGTTCGAACGTCACATCCGCCTTGGTCTCCACCGACGCGGGGGCCGGATGTCCCGCCTCCACGAGTTCGTGAGCCAACGACTTCGAGAAGCACGTTGCGTGCGCGGCGGCGAGCAGCTCCTCGGGGCTGGTCATGCCCTCCGGCTCGTCGACACGGGCCGCCCAGCTGACCTCGAATCGACCGGCCCCGGACGAGACGAGATGGGTCTCGCCCTGACCCTCCTTCAACGAACCCTCCCAGTAGGTCTTTGCGGTCCGGGTTGCCATGAAGTTTCTCCTTTGCGTATTGGATGACGTCCGTTCCGTCTCATCCTGCCAGGGTCGTGATGCCGTGCTACACAATGGTTGGGATGCCCACTCCACTCCAGCCCGAGACGTTCTACGACGCGGTAGGCGGCCACGACACCTTCGTGACACTGGTCAGCCGGTTCTACGCCGGGGTACGTGGCGACCCCGAGCTCCGGGCGCTGTATCCGGAAGACGAGCTGGACGCCGCGGAGCAGCGGCTCCGGATGTTCCTGGAGCAGTACTGGGGCGGCCCAACTACATACAGCGAGCGCCGAGGGCACCCGCGGTTACGGATGCGGCACGCTCCATTCGCCGTGACGCCGAAGATGCGCGACCATTGGCTGACCCACATGCGCGACGCCGTCGACTCCCTGGGCCTCGACCCCGATCATGCGCGGGAGTTGTGGAGCTATCTCGAGCGCGCGGCGCACTCGATGGTGAACAGCTTCGACGAGCCTGCGGGGCCGGCACCTGGATTTCGGCTGGATCTACCTCAGCCAAGGTCCTAGGGCGGCTCGCTGCTCGTCGGTCAGCGGCGCCTGACCCACCATGATGGTGCGGGCTGACGCGTACACGGCCCGCGTGATCGGGTCTCGGATCTCGGCGGCAAGGGTGACCGAGCGGTTGCCGAGGCGAGCGACGACCGTGCCCACCTCGTAGGGCTCGTTACGGAAATCCATCGACCGGCGGTACTCCACGTCCTGCCTGACGACCATCCACACATCGCCTGCGTTGTGCTCCGACGGCCATCTCACGCTTGCCACCATGAACGCGATCCGAGCTTCCTGGATGTAGTCGTAGTACTTCACATTGTTCGCGTGGCCGTAGGAGTCCAGATCGGACCAGCGCACTCGGAGGGGAAAGCAATGATCATTCCCGTGCCACCGGATCCGGGGCACGGGCGACAAAGGCTCCGCCGGAGCGACTCGGGCTGACAGCAGACGTCGCTCCTCATCTGTTAGCCGTCGGAGCGCATCGGTGACCAGATCGAACGGCACCAAGGTCGTCCGAGCCCGAGCCGCCAGCGAATTCTCGTCGAACATCTCATATCCGACGACGAATCGGCTGGCACCCACGGAATCCACCCAGAGGTCGACATCCAGCAGCCGGTTTCCGAAGGCTCTGATCGGGCGGAGATATTCAACCTGATGACTGGCTACCACAACGCCCGTCTCGAGCATCTGCTGCAGCACCGGTGAACCGCTGACCAGGAAATCGACCCTGGCCTCCTGCAGGTAGTCGACATAGGCGGCGTTGTTCACATGACCCTGCGCATCCATGTCGCCCCAGCGCAGGGGGCAGCGATAGCGGTGCCGGTTCACTCCAGCAAGCTAGTCGCGCTCGTACATCCCGGCGAGGAGCTCGGCGTGCTTTTGCTCCACCGCCCGGCGCCGAATCTTCAGGCTCGGCGTGACCTCCCCTTCGTCGACGCTCAGCTCGCTGGGCAGGATCTCGAACCTCTTGATCGTCTCCCAACGCTCCAGCTTCTTGTTCGCTTCGGCGACGTGGCTTTCGATCAGCTCGTGCACCACCGGCGAGGAAATGAAGTCCTCGTATGGCGAGTTGAGATGTCCCTGCGCTTCGCCCCATGCCGTGATCGCTTCTGGGTCGAGGGCGACGAGTGCGGTCACGTATTTCCGGCCCTCGCCGTGCACGACGACTTGGCTGAGGTAGGGGCAGGCCGCCTTGAGCGTTCCCTCCACCTTCTGCGGCGCGACGTACTTACCGCCCGAGGTCTTGATCAAGTCTTTCTTGCGATCGGTGATTCGCAGGTAGCCGGCTTCGTCGAGCTCACCGATGTCACCGGTGGCAAACCATCCGTCGCTCAGGCTCTCAGCGGTCATTTCCGGCAGGTTGTGGTAGCCCTCCATCACAGCCGGCCCCTTGATGAAGACTTCGCCATCGTCGCCGATCTTCACCTCGGTGCCCGGAATCGGCGGTCCCACCGTGCCGAAGCGGGTCGCCCGAGGGTTGTTGACGCAGGATGCCGCGCTGG
The DNA here is from genome assembly GCA_035264145.1 of Propionibacteriaceae bacterium. GTDB lineage: Bacteria > Actinomycetota > Actinomycetes > Propionibacteriales > Propionibacteriaceae > Microlunatus. Next base: position 14,803 of record DATFQP010000428.1, on the reverse strand, counting down.
TCTCGGTAAGCCCGTAGCCCTCCAAGATCAGCAGCCCGGCAGCATAGAACCACTCCTGAACTTCCCGGTTCAGCGCTGCAGATCCCGAGACGAAGAACTTGATCTGACCACCCATCCGGTGCTTGATCTTGCTGAACACCAGCCGATCCGCCAGCGCGTACTGGACCCGAAGCGCCCCCGACGGCTCGTCACCGGCCAGCCGGATGGGCACAGTCTTGAGGCCGACGGAGAAGGCCCAGGAGAAGATCTTGCCCTTGATGCCCCCCGCGGCGCCGGTCATCACCTTCGCGCGGACCTTCTCGAAGATCCGCGGCGCGCCGGCCATGAACGTCGGATGCACCTCGCCCAGATTGTCCACGATCTTGTCGACGCGGCCGTCCACCGCCGTGGCGAAGCCGATGCGTAGCTGGACGGTGATCAGCACCTTGCCGAAGACATGGCTGAGCGGCAACCACAGATACTGGACGTCATCTCGGTTGATGATGTCGAACTCCTCGATCGCGACTCCTTCGTACGTCCAGCTGTCCTGCAACAGTCGCACTCCCTTGGGGCGGCCGGTGGTGCCCGACGTGTAGATCAGAGTCGCCAGATGGTCGGCGCGGATATCGGCAATGACATCGTCGACCGCGGTCGGATGGTCAGCCACATGCTGCCGGCCGAGTTCTTCGAACTCCGGCCAGCCGATAACCAACTCGGAATCGGTCCGGCCCTCGATCTGGATGATCTTGACCAACTCCGGCAACCCGGACAGATGATCAAGGACCTTGGCGACCTGCTGGTCATCCTCCGCGATCACCACCTTGGACGCTGAATTGGCCAGGATGAAGGCGACGTCGTCATGCTGTGTGGTGGGATAGATCGTCGTCGTGGCACCGCCGGCACACATGATGGCGAGATCAGCCAGAATCCACTCCATCCGCGTGCCGGAGGCGAGAGCGACTCGGTCTTCCAGACCAACGCCCAGCGAGATCATGCCTGCCGCCAGCTGAAAGACCTTGTCCTTGGTTTCCTGCCAGGTCAGCGAGACCCAGCGCTCCCCTTCGAGATAGCGGAATGCCTCGCGGGATGACGAGGCCTGGACCTGGTCGAGCAGCATCGCGGCAACCGAGGCGGGCCTTTGGGTCGTCGTCATCGCCGTCGTTGACTCTGTCATCGCCACACCGTGAGATTAGTCCCATTTCTGTGTTCGCTCGGGCGATCGCGCCCATACCCGGCTGTTCTCGTCAACTCTTCGGCAAGCACGCCCCGGCTCGGGTTAGGTCACACGTTCCAGGATGATCGCCATTCCCTGGCCGCCGCCGACGCACATCGTCTCGAGACCCAAACTCACGTCCCGCAGTTGCATGGCGTTGAGCAGCGTGGTCATGATCCGAGCACCGGTCGAGCCGAACGGATGACCGAAAGCGATCGCACCACCGTGCACGTTCAGCCGGTCGATGTCGATTGCCAGATCCCGGTAGCTCGCGATCACTTGCACCGCGAACGCCTCGTTGATCTCGACCAGGTCGATGTCACGGATGGAGAGACCCGCGTTGGTCAGCGCTCGTCGGCTGGCCTCGACCGGCCCCAGACCCATGATCTCAGGGCTGAGCGCGCTGACACCGGTGGCGACGATCCGCGCCAACGGACGCAGTCCCAGCTCCGCCGCGCGCACGTCACTCGTGATCACCACCGCCGCTGCCCCGTCGTTCAGCGAGCAGCAGTTTCCCGCGGTGACGGTACCGTCAGGGCGAAAGACCGGTGGAAGCGCGGCGACAGCCTCCATCGTCGTACCGGGGCGCGGGCCATCGTCCGCCGTCACGACCGTGCCGTCCGCGAGGGTGACCGGTGCAATCTCGGTGTCGATCAGCCCGTTCGCGATCGCCTTCTCGGCGAGATGCTGAGAGCGCAAGCCGAACTCGTCCTGCTCGGTTCTGGGGATACCGCGCAGAGTGGCGACATTCTCAGCTGTCTGTCCCATCGCGATATAGATGTCAGGCAACTCGCCGTCGTCCCGGGGGTCGTGCCAGCGTTCGTTGCCGGCCGCGATCCGCTGGGTCCGCTGCTTCGCGCCAGCGAACTGCGGGTTGTGGGTCTCCTCCGGATCCACGCCGGCCGAGCCGAAATCCTGGTACCGGGAGACGCACTCGACTCCGGCGGAAACGTAAGCGTGCCCTTCGCCGGCGCGAATCGCGTGGAAGGCCATCCGCGCCGTTTGCACGCTCGACGCACAGAATCGGTTCACGGTGGCGGCCGGTACGTTGTCGAGTCCCAGCTGGACCGCGATCCGGCGGGCCAGATTTCCACCGTGCTCATCACGCGGTTGGGCGCAGCCCACGTAGATGTCGTCCAGCGTTGCGGGATCGAAGCCCTCGAGCCGGCGGAGGGCAGCGTCGATAACTCCCGCAGCAAGATCATCAGGCCGGATCGAGATCAGTGAACCCTTTCGAGCCCGGCCGATGGGCGTCCGGGCCGCCGAAACGATGACCGCCTCAGGCACCGTACGTCACCCCTTCGCCGCGTACCGTGCCACCGTTCGCCTGCACCCAGAAACATGTCATCTCCGTGCCAGTTTTCCACGCACCCAACGGACTGAGATCGCCGCGGACCTCTGAGCGCGGCCCGGTCGCGTCAATCCCTCGATTGTGGTGTCCCGGTCGGTACGGTGGTCCTGTGGCGAGCTCGGGCCGCCCACGGTGGCTGAACGCTGAGCAGCAGCGCATCTGGCGCACGTACCTGCTCGGCAGCGCCCGGCTGCATGAACGACTCGATGCCGATCTTCGTGACGCCGGCCTCGACCTTCCGGAGTACGAGATCCTCGTGGTGCTTTCGGAGTCGAAAGACCTGAGTTGTCGGATGTCGGACCTTGCCGACGCCGTTCATCAGTCTCGATCGCGCCTCACCCACACGATCGCCCGGATGGAGCGATCAAGCCTGGTGAGAAGAGTCAGCTGCCCGACCGATCGCCGCGGTGTATGGGCGCAATTGACCGACGACGGCATGGAACTCCTGCGGAGCGTAGCTCCGAGCCATGTAGCCGCGGTTCGCCGCAACCTCATCGATGCTGTGGACAAGGACGACTTCGAGGCTCTCGGCCGGGTGTTCACGGCGGTGCTGAAAGTCGAAGGCGAGGTCCCCAGCAATTAGCCTGGAGCGCGATCATGGCCACCACGACTGCGCTGTCCTCCGACTCGAGCAAGCTGCTTGCCGGATTGCAGGAGCGCCGCCTCGCCGATGTCCTGGACTCGAGCGATCTCGCCCGGGCGCTCTATTCTTCCGACGCCTCGCTATACCGCGTCGTGCCAGCGGCCGTCGCCAGGCCGCGGACAGTCGAGGAGCTCGGTGAGGTGCTCGACGTGGCTCGATCGGCGGGCGTGCCGGTCACCACCCGCGGTGCGGGCACCTCCTGTGCCGGAAACGCCGTCGGCTCCGGTCTGGTGGTGGACACCGCCCGCCACCTCAACAAGATCATTCGTGTGGACCCCGAGACCCGCACCGCAGAAGTGGAGCCGGGAGTGGTGCAGGCGTCGCTGCAGACGGCTGCCGCAAGATACGGGCTGCGGTTCGGGCCCGATCCCTCGACGCATGCCCGCTGCACCATCGGCGGAATGATCGGCAACAACGCCTGCGGTCCGCGGGCACTGGCGTTCGGCAAGACCGGTGACAACGTTCTCGGGCTGGACTTGATCACCGGCTCAGGCGAGCGGCTGAGGCTCGACGGGGAAAGTTCCACGGTTGGCAGCACATCCTTGTCCGCACTTGAGCAGGTCGTCCGGTCGGGCCTGGGCACTATCCGCACCGAGTTCGGCCGGTTCGGCCGGCAGGTGTCTGGTTACAGCTTGGAGCATCTGCTGCCCGAGAAACACTTCAACGTCGCCCGCTTTCTAGCGGGCAGCGAAGGCACCCTCGGCGTGATCACCGCGGCCAGGGTACGGCTCGTCGAGGAGGCGCCGCACAAGATCATGGTGGCGCTCGGCTACCCATCCATGGCCGACGCGGCCGACGCCGCTCCGGTGATCTTGACCCATATGCCGACGGCCTGTGAAGGGCTCGACCGCCGGATCGTGGACGTTGTCGCACGGACTCGTGGGGCGGCGGCGGTGCCACCGTTGCCGCGCGGCGACGGCTGGGTGCTGGTCGAGCTGGTCGGAGATGATCACGCCCAATTGCAGGCACGCGCCGAACGACTGCTAGCCGAGGCGGCAGCGCTTGACGGGCGGGTGGTCAGTGATCCGGTGCAGTCGCTCGCCTTGTGGAAGATCCGCGAGGACGGCGCAGGCCTGGCCGGGGTCAGCCTGTCCAGGCCCGCCTACCCGGGTTGGGAGGACGCCGCCGTGCCACCGGCATCGCTAGGTGCCTACCTCCGCGACTTCGACAAGCTCTTGGCTGATCACGGACTGGATGGGCTTCCGTACGGGCACTTCGGTGACGGCTGCGTACACGTCCGGATCGACTTCCCGCTGACCGAGCCCGGCGGCCGCGCCCAGTACCGGCTCTTCGTCGAGGAGGCGGCGCGGCTGGTGGCTGGCTACGGCGGATCGATGTCTGGCGAACATGGCGACGGCCGGGCCCGCTCGGCCCTGCTGGGCAGGATGTACTCGGCAGCCGCCCTTGACCTGTTTGCCTCCGTGAAGGCCGCTTTCGATCCGAACAATCTGCTGAACCCTGGCGTGTTGGTCGATCCGCGGCCTGCGGATGCGGATATTCGCGCCGTGGCCTTGATCGGGCGAGGTAGCCCGTTCGCTGCCGCTGTCCACAGATGCAGCGGAGTGGGCAAGTGCGTCGCCGACAACACACCGGGACTCGGTGTGATGTGCCCGTCGTACCAGGCCACCCGTGAGGAGAAGGACTCCACCCGCGGCCGGGCCCGAGTCCTGCAGGAGATGATCAACGGCGGCCTGATCTCCCAGGGCTGGACGTCACCGGCCGTCCACGAAGCACTTGATCTGTGCCTCTCATGCAAGGGGTGTGCCCGGGACTGCCCTACCGGGATCGACATGGCCGCGTACAAATCGGAGGTGCTTGATCGGACGTATCGAGGCAGGCTGCGTCCGCGTTCCCACTACGCGTTGGGTTGGTTACCCCGCTGGGGCCGCCTGATCACCCGTTTCCCGGCGTTGTCCACGTTGATCAACGTCACCACCAGGACGCCGGGGCTGCGCCGCTTGGTGCGGTGGAGCGCAGGTGTTGATCAACGCCGGTCACTGCCCCGGTTCGCCCGCAGGTCCGCGCGGTCGCGCGTCCGGTTGCCGTCGTCCAACGGCAGACCTGTCGTGGTCTGGGTCGACTCGTTCTCCGATTGCTTCACCGGTGACGCGGTAGCAGCCGCGGTTGCCGTGTTGTCGGCGGCGGGTTATGCGCCGCAGTTCCTCGACCGCCCGGCGTGCTGCGGGCTCAGCTGGATCAGCACCGGCCAGCGTGACGGCGCCCGGCGCCAGCTCCGGGCCGCCTTGGATCTGCTACACCCACATGTCGCGTCGGGGACGCCCATTGTGGGACTGGAGCCGTCCTGCCTCGCGGTCTGGCGCAGCGACGCTCACGACCTGCTTGACGACCGCCGAGTGGCCCAGGTTGCCGCAGGTGTCTTCACCCTCGCCGAGCTGCTAGAGCGGACGGATGGCTGGAGCCCGCCCGATCTGAGCGATCTGGAGCTCCTGGCTCAGCCGCACTGCCACCACGCCTCGGTGCTGGGCTGGCGCGCCGACGCGGCACTTCTCGCCAGGACCCAGGCGAAGGTAACCACGATCGGTGGCTGTTGCGGACTGGCGGGCAACTTCGGGGTCGAGAAGGGCCATTACGACGTTTCGGTGGCGGTGGCTCAGCACGATCTGTTACCCGCCGTGAAGGCCCACCCGGATGCTGTGGTCTTGGCCGACGGATTCTCCTGCCGCACTCAGCTGGCCGAACTCGGCAACCGCCGAGCAATCACCCTTGCCGAACTCCTCGCCTCTCGGCTGTGATCAGGGATGGGCTGAGTGCCCGGGAAGCCCGACGGTTCGTTCCGCCTGCTTCATCCGAGCCTCATAGAGGTGGCGGCGGCCACCAGCGAGTTCATCACGAGCGGCCTTCTCCAATTCACGGAACAAAGACCAGTAGGTGTCGTCGTATTCCTCGACCACCTGAAAGGTCCAGCGGCCATCCAAGACGTTGCGACCGTACAGCTCGGTGTCGAGCCGGTCCGCGATCTCCTCGTGTCCCGCTTCGCGCAACCTCTGCACCGCCTCGCCCAGCTTGCAATCCGCTGAACCCGTGAGCTGGTGGAAAGAGTAGAGATGGCCGCGCGCTCTTTCGCATGTCTCGAGCGCCTCAGACAGCTTGCCGAGAGCCCCGACGGTTGCGTCGCTCACTCCACTGGGCGTGATGGGGCCCGGCTCCGGCAGGTCCTCTTTGTAAACGTGATGCACAGTCGCAGTCCTAACCTCGAGTCAACCGTCGATGGGTAGCCCGGTGGGGGCGGGCGGCCTCGGCACCGAGGCGGGCAATCTTGTTGGCTTCGTAGTCGGCGAAATTACCTTCGTACCAGAACCATTGAGCGTCATCGTTGTCGTCGCCCTCCCAGGCCAGGATGTGTGTCGCCACCCGGTCCAGGAACCACCGGTCGTGGGAGACCACCACCGCGCAGCCTGGGAAGTCGAGCAGCGCATCCTCCAGTGACTGCAGAGTTTCGACGTCGAGGTCGTTGGTTGGCTCATCGAGCAGAAGGAGGTTGCCGCCCATCTTCAGAGTCAAGGCGAGATTCAGCCGATTGCGTTCGCCACCGGACAGCACGCCAGCGGGCTTCTGCTGGTCGGGACCCTTGAAACCGAAGGAGGCGACATACGCCCGGGACGGCATCTCGAAGCTGGCCACCTTGATGTGGTCGAGACCGTCGGAGACCAGTTCCCACACGGTCTTTGTCGGGTCCAAGCGGGATCGACCTTGATCGACATAGGAAATGGAGACGGTTTCGCCGATCTTCAGATCGCCGGAATCCGGTTGCTCCTCGCCGACGATCATCCGGAACAGCGTGGACTTGCCCACGCCGTTCGGGCCGACCACGCCGACGATGCCAGCACGCGGCAGCGAGAAGCTGAGCCCGTCGAACAGCAGCCGGTCCCCGAAGCCCTTGACCAGCTTGCTGACCTCCAACACATTCGTGCCCAGGCGCGGGCCGGGCGGGATGTTGATCTCCTCGAAATCGAGCTTGCGGTTGCGCTCGGCCTCAGCCGCCATCTCCTCGTACCGGGTCAACCGTGCCTTGTTCTTCGCCTGCCGCGCCTTGGGATTCGATCGCGCCCACTCGAGCTCCCGCTCCAAGATCTTGGCCCGCTTGGCGTCGCGCTTGCCCTCAATCTGCAGCCGGCCCTTCTTGGTGTCGAGGTACGTCGAGTAATTGCCCTCGTACGGATGGGCACGTCCACGGTCCAGTTCGAGGATCCATTCCGCTACGTTGTCCAGGAAGTACCGATCATGGGTCACGGCCAAGACGGCACCGGCGTAGCTCTTCAGGTGTCCTTCCAGCCACTGCACCGATTCGGCGTCGAGGTGGTTGGTCGGCTCGTCAAGCAACAAGAGGTCCGGCTGGGATATCAGCAGCTTGCAGAGTGCGACTCGGCGCCGCTCGCCACCGGACAGTATGTCAACGGGCGTGTCGGGCGGCGGGCAACGCAGCGCGTCCATAGCTTGCTCGAGCTGGGAATCGATGTCCCAGGCGTTGCGGTGGTCGAGCTCCGTCTGGACGTCACCCATCTCGGCCATCAGGGCATCGAAGTCGGCGTCCGGATCGCCCATGGCCACCCCGAGCTCCTCCATCCTGGCCTGCAGTCTCTTGACGTCGGCCACCGCCTCCTCGACGTTCTCGAGGACCGTCTTGCCTTCGGTCAGCGGTGGCTCCTGGAGCAAGATGCCGACGCTCGCCTCCTTGGCCAGGTTTGCATCACCGTTGTTGGGCTTCTCCAGGCCGGCCATGACTTTGAGCAGGGTCGACTTGCCCGTGCCGTTGGGACCCACGACGCCGATCTTGGCTCCGGGAAAGAAGGACAGTGTGATGTTGTCGAGCACGACTTTGTCGCCGAGTGCCTTGCGGACGTTGTGCATCGAATAGATGAACTCAGGCATGCGTAAGAGAAACTTTCGCGTCGGTGGGGTGCGGGCGACCGTGCCCGCTCGCAACCGCCAAGTATGCCAGTTCCTCTTCGCAAAGGCCGACTGTGAGCCGTGGACAGGACCCGGGATCGGTAGCAGACGGGGGCCGAAAGTACGGCTGGGGCTGGTGGACGAAAGGGCGGGGCGTGCGTCAGCCGTGGATGCGCTCAAGCGCGACCCGGGCTTTCTCGTAGCGCTCGCGCTCGGCCTGAACGGGTTCCAGCACCAGTTCTTCGCTGACCTTGCCGATCGATCGGCGCAGCGCCCGGGCCGCATGGCGTGACCGCCGCCGAGCACCCACCTCGATCCCGATGCGTGCCAGCCCAGCGACCAACAGGCCAGCCAGGACCCCACCAACCGTGAGCACGGTTGGCGCCGGAAAACCCCACCAGGTGACGTCGGGCAGCGGCGGTAACTGCAGATAGGCCAAGACGAAGGCCGCGCCGAGCCAGGCGAAGCCGCAGACCACCCCAGCCAGGAGGAGCCACTGCAGCACTCGGACCGCCTGCCACCACTTGCGGTGCGCCGCCAGGTCCAGATCAGTGCTCGCGACCGCCCGGTCAAGAGCGTCGGGCAGGATGCCTTCGGAGGCGCGGGCGGCGCGCTTGATGGCATCAGCCCAGCCGCGGTTGAGGCCATCGGCTGTTTCATCAGCCAGCGCTCGGATGGCGGCGTCGACCCGCGCCTTCTGCACACCGGAGGTAGCCGGCAATGACGTGCGGCCCACTCGGGCGGGGTCGATCTCCTTCTGTTTGCGGCCAGCACCGAGCCGATCCAGATGCAGCCGTCGCAGCGGATCCGGCTTGAACTTGGCCACCCAGGCCAGGACGGGCCAGCCGGTAGCCAGGCCACCACGCAATCGCCACGCCTTGCCGACCGCCTCGGTCACCACCGGCACCGCGGCCGCCTCGGCCAGGCGTCTGTTCATCCCATCAATGCTCTGCTTGCTGATTGGCGCGGTCTTGATCGTGCCCGAAGCGCTCGCCAGTCGCCCACCGACGGCGCCGACATCGGCCGCCAGACGCCGCGCCGCTGCCTTCTTTTCGGCGACTGCCTTGGCGAGTTTGTTGCGCAGCTCGTCCATGCCGTCGCCGGTGACAGCTGACACTGCGGGGACGTCAACCCCATCGATGCCTTCAGTGGTCAGCAGTCGGCGCAAATCTCGTAGGCACTGGTCCCGCTCTGCCGGCGTCAGGCGATCAGCCTGGTTGAGCACGACCATCATCACGTCGGCGTGAGTCGCCAGCGGAATGAGATAGCGGTCGTGCAGCGCCGCATCAGCGTACTTTTGCGGATCGACCACCCAGATCAGCATGTCGACCAGCTGAACCAGGCGGTCGACCTCCATTCGGTGAGACAGTTCGGTCGAGTCATGATCAGGCAGGTCCAGTAACACCAGGCCATCGAGCGCCGAGGCCATCGCCGGGTCCGGTTCAAGCGCGTGCCGGCGGGGGACCTGGAGCCAGTCCAGCAGTTCCTCGGCCGCATCGTCACCCCAACTGCAGGCGAGCGCGGCGGACGTCGTCGGGCGCCGAACGCCGACGGCGGCCAGGTTGGTCCCGCTGAGTGCGTTGAACATGCTCGACTTGCCCGATCCAGTGGCACCGGCAAGGGCGACGACCGTCGCGCCACCGGATGTCGCCAGGCGGCGGCCGGTCTGGGCGATGACTCGCTCGGCCTCGGCGACAACCTCGTCGGAAACCCTGCCGGCACACAACTCGGTCGCCTCGCGAAGCGCCCGAACGCGCTCCACCAAGTGGGCGGTCTCCTCCTTACGAGTCAGCAGTGCGAGCCCCCGGCTGGCCATCAGCGGAGTTCCTCGCGGCGGGTTTCGACGATCTCGGCCTCAACGATGTCGTCGGAACTCGAAGGGTAGAGGTCGGGCAGTTCGCGGACTTGCACCGCCTCGATCGCGGGCCGTTCGTCTGCCGGTGCCAGCGCATGATCTCGGGTGCGGCCGGTCTCGACGGCCTGGGGAAGTCCGCCCGCGCGAGCCGCGTCAACTGCCTGCGCCGCCGCCCTCAGCCGATTGGCCTGTTCCCGGTCGACACCGAGGCCGTCCAAGATGGCGTGGTAGCGAAGCAGTTCACCGGCGATGAGGGCTTCGACCCGGGCGTCCAACTCCGCCTTGGCGCTTTCGGCAAGGCGCCGGACAGCTTGATCGCCGAAGACTGCTTCCAGAACGCGTTGGGCGAGCACCGCCGTACCGCCGGCCACACCGATCTCGGCCCCCACCAGGCCACCTGTGTGTGCGAAGACCACGATCATCAAAGCCACGCCGACGCCGTTGACCCCCAGAGCGAGATAACGAGCCTTGGCCCGCTTTCCCATGCCTTCGTTGGACACGAGGTCCAACACATCGCCCTGCCAGTCACGAATCGCTCGAGCGGCAGCCTGTTCGAAAGACGGCGACGACCGGCTCAGATCTGCGCTCGTCCGGCCGATCAGATCCCGGCCCGCCGCGTTGGCCTGCCATGACGCCTCTGCTCGCTCCGCTGCCGCATCGGCCTCCTGCCGGACCAGAGCCTCCAGGCCGGACTCGACGGCGACCTTGAGGTTCCCGGTACCTGGCGGCTCGCCCTTGATGGCGGCAACCACCCGGTCTCGCAGCCAGCTGACCTTGTGCTCCAGCGCCCGGAAGAATTCACCCGTGCCGACGAATTCGTGCCAGCGAGCCAGCACCTCACCCCGCAGCAGAGTGCCGTCGGCGGTCTGGACCGAAATCGTCCGCACCGCCTCTGCGTAGGAATGGTCCACTTCGGCGCGCAACTGCGAAACCATCTCGGCTTGCTCGTCGACCGCACGAGCCAGCCTGGGCGCCCGCGCGGTAAGCGCTCCGATCGCGCCGTCCAGCGTGCGATGAATCACCTCGGCCCGGCTGGCCTGATCTTGGGCTAGTCGGGCGAGCCAGCCGCGGATCGGTGAAATGGCCGATGCGGGAAGCAGTCCTTGATCATCGACGGTGGTCTCCGGTACGGCGAACAGCGGCGACGCGCCCAGACCTCGCTCGCTCATCATCTGGCCGAGATGAGCAGGCACCTCCGTCATTGCTCGCGGCGGCACCCGGTCGAGGACGACAGCGACGGCGGCGCTGCGCTCAGCGGCTGAATTGAGGAAGTCCCAGGGCACGGCATCGGCATAGCGAGCGGCAGATGTGACGAAGAGCCACAGATCCGCGGCAGCCAGCAGCTGGGACGCCAGCTCGCGGTTCTCCACCACCACCGAGTCGATGTCTGGTGCATCCAGAATGGCGAGCCCGGCCGGGATCGAGTCTTCCGCAACCAGGTGCAGCGATCTGGCGGTGTTGCTCACGCCGGTCGACCGAGCCAGCCCAGGCAGAATCCGATCGTCGCTGAACCACTCGGCATCAAAACTGTGGTGGACCAGAACAGGTGCCCGCGTGGTCGGTCGGATGACGCCGGGCGCGCTTACTCGTCGACCCACCAGTGAGTTCACGAGTGTCGACTTGCCCGCGCCGGTCGAGCCACCGACGACAGCGAGCAGAGGTGCGTCGATCGTGGCGAGCCGGGGCAACACGTAGTCGTCCAGTTGGCTAGTGATCTCCGCAATGGCGCGCCGTTGCTCCGCTGCGCCGGGCAACGGAAGTGGCAGCGAGACCGGGAGCAGTACGGTCCGCAGGTCGACCAGCGCAGACTCCAGCGGCCGCACCTGGCGGCGGGTTCTACTCACTCGGCGGCTTCCAGTTCGGGTCAACCTCGGAGTATGAAGTCGCCGCCTGCCCCAGCGGAACACTCCCCGGCTCTTCCCCCACGGGAGTACCTGTGGCCGGGTAGTAGCCGCCGATCCCGGCCGGACCCGGATAATTCGGTGCCGGATAGTCCATCCCGCTCGGCGCCGAACGGCGCCGCAGGACTGGGTAGTTGGGCCGCCCGGTCGGGTTGAGAATGGCCTGAGTGCGCAGCGACCGAATCTTGGCGAGGAGCACCTTCTCCCTGCCGAGCCCAGCTCTGTCGACGATGCCGCGGGTCATGGCATCGCGCAGGTACGCGAGCTCGGTCGCCGCCCGCTGCATCTGAAGCGTGGCGACAAAGGCGGACGGACTGACGAAAATCGCGTGCCATAGCGAGCGCAGTCGGGTTCGCAACCGCGACAGGACTAGGGGATCGCCGTCCGGCAACCAACCGACGCGGACGTAATCGACCAGCCGCTCGCGAATCAGCTTCCCCTCACGCAGCACCTGCCGGACAACGAAGAAGATCATGCCGATGACCAGTGGCAGCGCCACGCCGAGATACATCCACAGCAGGCTGGGACCGCTGACCAGGGAGGCCGTGGTGTTGAACGCCATGTGCAGAAAGGATGCTGCGCAGAATCCGGCTAACGGAGCGACGACCCGAACGATCTTGCTCTTGGATCGCAGGGCCACCGCAAGGCCGATTCCGGTCATCGCGGTAAAGAGCGGGTGCCCGAAGAATGTCATTAGCCCACGCAGCATGAAGAGCTGCTGCAGCGCTTCGAGCGGAGGCGGTTGGCCCAAGGTGCGCGCGGCGTACCGATAGGCCCGGCCGTAGTAAAGGATGTTCTCGACGAACGCGAAGGCCGTGGCTGACAGGCCGGCCAGCACGATGCCGCTGAGTCGGCTCACCCAGGCGTAGCGCATCAAGATCGCCAGCCAGAAAAGAACGGTCGCCTTCGACGCTTCTTCAACAAACGGTGCCACGTAGATCGCCGCCCGGGGACCGGTTGCGGGGTCGCCATCACCGACGATGCTGAGGTGGCTGGCCGCCCAGGTGTTGACCTGAGCGGAGACGAACGTGGCCACACAGGCCCCCCAGCCAAAGGTCATGATCCAGACCCAGACGCGCTGGCGGTGAAACCGGTCTGCCCAAAGAAAGATCAGCGACAACGGAATGGCCGTGATGGCGGCGTACTTGGCCGCAAGGGGAATGGCTTCCCTGCCCAGCCCCGGCACCGTGCCGCCCGGCACGGGCTGATCTGGCACGACCTGGCGATAGAGCAAGATCAGCAGGGTGAGATAGACCCCCAACATGATCAGAGTCAGCCAGAACATCCTGCTTTTCAGCAGCCGCTTGGGCAGTGGCTGACTCAGATCCGGGTCGACGGGGATGCCAGAGCGTGCTAATGCACGCCGATGCTGGGCCACCGTGGACATGGCGACAAGGCTACCCAAGCGAGGCCCGGGCGATCTCGGTCAGCGACTTCGCCAGCGTGCTATCTCGCCCAAGGTGTCAAAAACGGTTCGATCACCGTGTCGAACTCTCCGGGGCGGCGCGCATGAAGATCATGACCACCGTTCATCGAGACATAGCGGGCGTTGGGTATCCGCCGGGCGAGCTCGGCCAGTCTGTCCTGACGGAGATGGCTGTTGGTGCCCCCGACAATCAAGGTGGGGCAGCTGATCCGCTCGGTCATTGGCCACCAACCGCTCGGTGGACTGTTCCGCCACCGTTGGATCTCGCTGGCGGCGCGCCAGTCGTAGGTTTGTCCCCGCCCCGGACGCCTCGGCACTTCGAGAGGAGGATCGGCCGGGTCGGGCGTGGGCATCTCCTCCAGCACCAGGGCCCGAACCAGGTCCGGGCGGGTGGCGGCAAGCAAGAAGGCAACCAGCGCCCCGGCCGAATGACCGAAAGGAATGACGCCGTAGAAGCCGAGCGCGTCCAGCAGTCGTACGACATCGTTGCGCATCAGTTCGAGGCTGTACTCCCCCGGCCAACTGCTCTCCCCGTGGCCACGAAGATCGGGAGCCACGACGCGGAACCTCTCGCCCACCAGCGGCGCAAAGTGCCGCCAGTCAGCCCCAGAGGACGTGAGACCGTGCAACAGCAGCACGACAGCGCCATCGGGTCGGCCCCACTCACGGTAGGCGAGCGTCGGCCCGCCCGGCAGGGCCACGGACTCCGTCATAGGGCTGAGGCTAGCGAAAACGCGCAGTTGCGGACAGGGCCAACGCTCCCCCACGCCACAGCAGAGTCACGGCGTCCACCTAAGAATGGCCCAGCTGAGGCGGTTCATGCGCTTTTAGAGAGAGCAAGCCACCGCTGGAACTCCGCCGGTGTCCGGACGTCATGCTCGAGCACAGCTTGGTAGATGTCCACGCCACTGATCGAGCCGGGATACCCGTCCCGCCGGCACCACACATCCTTGATCCAGAGGATGGCCTCCCGCTGTTCGGCGGTCAGCGAATCGCGGAGGTTCCGATGCCAAGCTGTCACATTCTCGTGAGCGTCGTGCAACCAGAATGTTAGGTCTAGGCGCCACGACTCCCCTGACCGGAAGTAGGTCACGGCGACGTGAAACCGCTCATCGCGCGACTGCCCGGTCGGGCTCCGGTTCCCGCGCTCGTCTACGTACTCGAAGCCGACGATGCCAGGCAGGACAACCAGGCGCGTCAAACCCGCCAAGACGTCCGTCGGCGACAACTCAGGGCCACCGAGGAACATGATGTCCAGCTCGCGCCACACCATCAGTCCCGAAACGAAACTGCCGGTCAGGTACGCAGGCCCGAAGCTAGCCAATCGTCTGCTCAGATCGAGTTCTGCCATCACCGCAGCCGCTTCGTCTTGGAGGGCGCGCTGTTGCCGGAGCAGGATCTCACTCCGATTGTCGAACGGCTCTAAGCCGTCATGATCGGCTTGGCGACCAGTCACCCTTTCCATGCAACGCTGTGCCGACAGCCGCCGCAAGTGTCCCGGCCGGTGGATCCCCCAGCTCGAGTTCT
>DATFQP010000427.1:0-4577 GCA_035264145.1 Propionibacteriaceae bacterium | reverse complement strand
GACCCGCCTCGGCCGGGAGGAGGAGCTCGCCGCCTACCTGGCGTCGGTGCGTGCCACCCACAAGCGCAAGCGCAACCTCATCAAGCTGCTCGACGCCGCGGGGTGGTGACACCCCCGCGGGCGGCGCTCAGGTGCGCCGGGCCGAGGCCAGCCTGAAGGTGGCCTTGCGGGCGGCCTCGGCAACGACCTTGCTGGGGTGGGCGACGGCCACCGCCTCGAGCACGCCGGCCGGTTTAGGGATCTTGGACGCGCCAGAGCTGCTCAAGCACCGCTACCTGCTCCTCGACCGGTCCGCCGTGCGCGAGCAGCACGGCCAGCGGCTGCACGAGCACCGCCGCGGTGGCGGCGTCCAGCGCAGGCGGCTCCTCCAACCTACGCTCAACCAGCCGCAGCGTCGCATCGGGGGCGGGTACGCGGGCCCTCGCGCAGGCCACGGACCACCTCGACCGCCGCGGATCCTCGGCATCGACGGCCGCGAGCGCGAGCATCCGCAGACCCAGGTCGCAGATGGATCGGGCGAACGCGCCAGTTCGCCGAAACACGGTTGGACCGTGGGCGGCCCGCCAGACTCCCATCTCGGCCGCGGCCGACGCCTCGTCCTGCTTCGCGCAGCGCTCGAGCAGCCTGCCCGCATCCATCGCTAGCGAGCTCGACCTCGGTGAGGGCTACCTGTGGTTCGACCTCCTGGTCGCCGGCTGGCTCCGAGCCCTACCCCATCCCGCACGCCGCCTCATCCTCGAGGTTGATGCCTTCGACGCGTGTGGCGATCGCCACCCTCGTGGCGACCCCGCCCAGGCTCTCGTTGAGTGAGCATGACCAGCGAGCGCGCGGGCGGAGGCAGGCGAACCCGGCAGCCACGATCTGGTGGTCGCCATACAGCTCACCGCTCACCCATGCCGCGATGGACGCCGGCCTGCCGCCAATCTGTGTGGGTCAAAGCAGCCCGCTGCGAGTTCGCCGTGCAGTGGGGAGGATGACGAGGGTCGGACAGAGAAGCACGGTGTTGCATCCCGTGGCATCGTAGCCCGCAGCCCCTCCCTCCCCCTACTCCCAGAACCCCGAGGAGCTGCCAACTCGGTTTCGGGTGTTGGCAAGACGGCTGGTTGGACAGGATGAGGCTTGTTGCAGGTCGCCGACGGCCGTGTAGGCTGCTCGCCGCTGACGACCGACGCTCCGATGAGATGATGTTCACGGGAAAACCGACCGAGCGTGCTGGTGCACCGCTCGACTTCTGCATCGCAAGTTGCGTTGTCCACCGTGGGTCCGGGCGATGGCGAGCTGCTGGCCGCGATGGCTGCTGAGGCGCGGACCGGCGGGGAGTGTTTCGGGGTGTCGCTTGCTGCGGTGCTCACCCCAGAGGCGCTGCAGCGCTTGGCGGGCGCGACCAGCTTCGGCCGTGGAGAGCGCTATGCCAGCGATGGAGCGGTCCTCGCGACGGCTGAAGACGACGATGGCGCGCTGACAGGAGAGGTTCGGGGAGCCGGGATCTACCGCGTGCGGCTGTGGGTCCAGGACGCGAGGCTGGCGTTCTCGTGCACGTGCCCGGTGGGCGCAGCGCGATCGTTCTGCAAGCACTGCGTCGCCGTCGGCCTGATTTGGCTGGCTGGCGAGGATGACTCCGGAGCTAGGGCGCCAGCGGCGCCGGCCATGATGGCCTCGGCTGACCCCGTCCACCCCGGCGGATCCTCCCAGCCCCTCCTGGCTTCCTCCAAGGAGCTGCTGGAACGGTTGGAACGGGCCGAGCAGCAACTGGCGCGGCTACGGGCGGACAATGAGCGGCTCCGCGTGCTCCTCGGGCAGCCTTCACCCGCAGCGCCGCCGCCCGAGGAGCCGGCGGTGCCGACGCTGTTCCCGGCGCATGAGCCGGCGTCTCCCATCGACTCAAGCGCCTCGCCGAAGGAGAAGGTCGCGCTGGTGCGGGCGTTGTTTCGGGGGCAGGAGGAGGTGTACGCGGTTCGCTGGACCAACTCCCGGACCGGCAAGGCGGGCTACGCCCCGGCGGTCGCCGGCGCCAGCAGGGGGGCACCTGGGCGGTCAAAGCGGCACCTGCCCCTGACCGACGAGGTCGTCCAGGAACACCTGTTGGGGACAAAGACCATCGGGGTGTACCCGCTGCTCAAGGACGACACGTGCTGGTTTCTGGCCTGCGACTTCGATGGCGGCTCGTGGGCCCTTGATGCGGTCGCGTTCCTGGACACCTGCAGCCGCCACGGCGTGCCCGCCGCCTTGGAGCGCTCGCGATCTGGTGACGGCGGACACGTCTGGGTCTTCTTCACGTCGCCTGTCCCGGCGGTTGCCGCCCGCCGGCTGGGGACGGCGTTGCTGCGCGAGACGATGGTCATGCGCGCCGAGATGGATCTGGCCAGCTATGACCGCTTCTTCCCCAGCCAGGACGTCCTGCCAAGAGGAAGCTTCGGAAACCTGATCGCGCTGCCGCTGCAGGGGAAGTCTCGGACGAGTGGCAATACCGAGTTCTGCGATCCGGCGACGCTTCAGCCCTGGCCGGACCAGTGGGCGTTCCTCAGCCGGATGCAGCGCATGTCGCCACCGGCGCTTGAGGCCCTGTGCGAGTCCCTGCTGCCGGTGCGTGTCGGCCCCGAACTTGCCGCAACGGCCGTGGAGCCGATGCCGGGTGAACGACCGCCACCGCCCCGGATCGACTGCCGGGTCGGCGCCATGCTGAGCCTGGAGAAGGCCGGGCTGCCGCCGTCGCTGCTCGCGTCGGTCAAGCACCTGGCCTCCCTGCACAACCCGACGTTCTATGAGCGGCAGAAGCTTCGGCTCTCCACCTATCAGACACCCCGGTTCATCAAGTGCTACCAGGAGGATCTCAGCCATCTCTACCTCCCCAGGGGTGTACTGGAGCAGCTGCGATCGCTGCTTGGCCACGCGGGCAGCGACCTTGTCGTCACCGATCACCGACCAAGCCTGGCCCCACTGTCGCTCCGCTTCCACGGCAGGCTGACCGCCCTGCAAGCAACCGCTGTGGACACCATGCTCGGCCACGACCATGGTGTGCTGGTGGCACCGCCCGGGACGGGCAAGACCGTCATGGGGGCTGCCATCATCGCCGCCAGGAACCTGCCGACGCTGGTGCTGGTGCACCGCAAGCCGCTGCTGGACCAGTGGCGGGTCCAGCTGGTCGAGACGCTCGGGTTGTCGTCCAACCAGGTCGGACAGATCGGCGGCGGCAAGAACAAGCCGACCGGCATGGTCGACCTCGCCATGATCCAGAGCCTGAGCCGTCTCGACAACCCGGAGGGACTGTTCCAGCGCTACGGCGCCGTGGTGATCGACGAATGCCACCACCTACCGGCGTTCTCGTTTGAGTCCTGCGTCCGGCGAGCACCCGCCCGTCATGTCCTGGGGCTCACCGCCACCCCCTATCGGCGGGACGGCCTGCAGGGCATCATCACCATGCAGTGCGGACCGATCCGCCACACGATCTCCCCGCGCGACGCCGAGCCGGACGCTCCCAGACCGCACCTCCGTGTCCGGGCAACCGACTTCGGCTTGGAGGAATCCAACGACGCCTCCATCCAGGAGGTGTTCCGGGCGCTCGTCAACGACCAACAACGAACCGCGCTGGTCTGCGAGGATGTCCTGGCCGCCCTCTCCCAACGACGGCGTTGCCTTGTCCTCAGCCAGTGGAAGGACCATGTCCACCTGATCGCCGAGCAGCTGCGGGCCAACGGGAAGGAGCCGTTGGTGCTGGAGGGCGGGCTGAGCAAGAAGGCCCGCGAGGCGATCCTCGCCGACGTGCAACACAGCCCGGCCGACCAGGACCTCGTCCTGGTCGCGACCGGGCAGTACCTGGGCGAGGGCTTTGACTGTCCCCAGCTGGACACGCTGTTCCTGGCCTTCCCGGTGGCCTTCAAGGGAAAGCTCGTCCAGTACACCGGCCGGCTGCTCCGCCCGTATCCGGGAAAGCGGACCGCCACGGTGTACGACTACGCCGACAGCGACGTCCCCGTGCTCGCGGCCATGCACGCCAAGCGCCTCCGGACCTACCGGTCGCTCGGCTTCGCGGACGTGGCCGTCGAACCCTGAACTTCGGCGACCACAGCGGTCACATCCGTGGTCGCCAAGACGCGCGGCCCGGCGTGGCTGCTGAAAGGAACGCGGCGCCCTCGGTCCCGACCAGCCGCTGGTAGAAGATCGTGTGGACATCGTGCCCGGCGCCGCACAGCAGCCTCTCAGCGACAAAGTGCAAGGTTCTCGTCGAGCTTGAGCTTCAACCGGGCTCGACGGTGACGTCGTGGAACCTCGTCAGTTCGGCCGTAGCGCCACGGGCCGCTCCCGCTGCCGCTGCGCAAGACTCTCGTCGACGCGCTGGTCAAGGAGATCGGCGTGCAGAGCCGCGACCACGTCGTGCCGGTGTTCCGGCTGCCGGACGGCCACCACCGGCCTGATGGTGCGGTTCGCCCAGGGGTAGGTCCGGTGTAGCCCCGACCGGATTCGAACCGGCGCTACCGCCTTGAGAGGGCGTTAGTCGCCGGGTTCCTCGGCGTCATCTAGGGCGTCCATCTCCCGGCACAGCTCCTCGACGCTCATGACGCGGGACCGGTCGCCGCGCC
>DATFQP010000426.1:0-2092 GCA_035264145.1 Propionibacteriaceae bacterium | reverse complement strand
CCAGATCGAGCGTTTCGAGGCTGAAGGAGCAACGAATCTGGAGTGGCCGTGCGGGACCGCTGACGAGGCACACGGGTGGAGGCGACACAACATCCCAGGACCCTTCATCTGGACCGCAACCGCAGGTGAGGAATAGTCAAGACCTGTGGATCGGTGTGTTTAAGCTGCCTGTTCGTCACCTTCTTGTTGATCATGGTCGGTCGGCCGTTCGATGAGCTTGCCGTTGATGAATGTGGCTCCGGCCCGGACGAGCGGCACGAGGTGGGGTGCGTTCACGGCTCGCCAGCGGGTTTGGGCTGACTCGATCAGCTTGAACGCCATCGCGATACCGGCGGCGCGGGAGCCGGGACCCTTGGTGACCCGCTGTCGGAGCCTTACCGTGGCGAAGGTCGACTCAATCGGGTTCGTGGTTCGAAGGTGGATCCAATGCTCGGCCGGGTAGTCGTAGAACGCGAGCAGCAGATCAAGATCATCGGTGATCTTCGCGGCCGCCTTGGGCCATTTGGTCCGGTGCTCGGCGGCGAACGCAGTGGCGGCGACGCGGGCGTGGCTCTTGTCCTCGGCGTTGTAGATCTCCGCCAGCGCCGCCTTGGCGCCGGGTTGGGCGGAGCTGGGCAGGCAGTTGAGTACGTTGCCGATCTTGTGCCACCAACAGCGCTGCTCCTTGGTTTCGGGGAACACGTCGCGGACCGCCTTCCAGAACCCGAGCGCCCCATCGCCGACCGCCAGGACCGGGGCGGCCATGCCGCGCCGTTTGCAGTCCCGCAGCAGGTCCGCCCATGACTCGGCGGACTCGCGGAACCCGTCGGCCAAGGCGACCAGCTCCTTGCGGCCATCGGATCGGACGCCGATGATCACCAGCAGGCACATCTTGTCGGCCTCCAGCCGCACCTTCAGGTGGATGCCGTCCACCCAGCAGTAGATGTAGTCGCTGCCGGCCAGGGATCGGGTGTTGAACGCCCGTGCCTCGTCTTGCCACTGCGTGGTGAGCCGGGTGATCGTGGCCGCGGACAGGCCTTGATCGGAGCCGAGGAACTGCTCCAACGCCGGGCCGAAGTCGGAGCTGGACAGACCATGCAGATACAGCAACGGGAGAACTTCAGCGACCCGGGGCGACGTCCGCGACCAGGCCGGCAGGATCGCCGAGGCGAACCGACGGCGTTCACCGGTCGCCTCCTCGGTGCGCTTGTCGTTGACCCGCGGCTGGCGCACCTCGACCGCGCCCGCCGCGGTGGTCACCCGGCGCGGTTGGTGATAGCCGTTGCGGACCACCAGCCGGCGACCCTCGACATCGACCTGGTCCCAGTGGGCGTCGATGTAGGCCGCGACCTCAGCCTGCAACGCCGCCGCCAGCATCTGCCGGGCGCCGTCGCGAACAATCTCATCCAAAACCGAGCCCGCCACATTGGGCTCGCGCGCCTCCTGAACTACCTTGAGCATTGGGCGTACCTCCCCGAACCAGCGCGCCAACGCCGGCTCTTGATCAGAACTACTGGACTTCAGATCATCCTCGGGAAGGTGCGCCCGATCACGTCACCCGGCCGAGGGCCATCCACAGGTTCTGATCATTGCTCATCCGCGTGGTCGATGACCCCGTCCCAGCTTGACACCAGCCCGTCACGCGATATGAGGTCGTGTACTGGTATAGCGGTATACATAGGCGTAACTGGCGTTCACTACCAGTGGGACTCAGACGGAATTCCGGACTGAAGGCGCTCGCAGTTCTTCCATTTCCTGCGCCGGGTGTCGAACTGCTTCAAGAATGAAGTCGACGTAGCGGAAGGAGTGCCCAGGCGTCAGGCTGGTTTGCTCGGATGTCCAAGTGGCTGCACGAGCCCGAGCCATCATGCGCAATGAATTTGCGCACTCGTACAGCCACCGTTACAGCCAAGACGCCAATCGACGGTGCGTCTCGGCAGAACCTGACCGGCAGCTCTCGGGCGTGAAGTCGGCCGTCGGGGTGCGACCGGAACACGACTTAATCGGGGGTAAGTGATGCGTAGATACATGCCTGGACGTCGGCAGGGAATGAGCCCATGCAGTCTTCCAGGGCGGTGTTGGTCAGGCCAACGACGCTCAGCTCGGCGACCGG
>DATFQP010000425.1:0-9200 GCA_035264145.1 Propionibacteriaceae bacterium | reverse complement strand
GTCCACCATGTCGTGCAGGGCGTCGTACAGCGGACGAAGATAGGGATCGATCTTGTCGTTCAGGGTGCCGGGCAGGAAGCCGAGATGCTCACCGGCCTCGACCGCAGGACGGGTGAGGATGATCCGATTCACCTGCTTGTTCTGCAGCGCCTGAACGGCCTTGGCGACCGCCAGATAGGTTTTGCCGGTTCCAGCAGGACCGATACCGAAGACCACCGTGTGCTTGTCGATGGCGTCGACATACCGCTTCTGGTTCAAGGTCTTGGGCCGGATCGTCCTCCCCCGCGACGACAAGATGTTGTGCGTCAACACGTCAGCCGGGTGCGCCTCTTCACGTCCGGCTAGCATCGCGCAAATCCGCTCGACGGCGTCACTGGTCAAACCCTGGCCGGTGCGCAGCACGGTCACCAGCTCGGTGATGACATCGACAGCAAGGTCGACGGCAGCGTGCGAACCACTCAAGGTGATCTCGTTCCCACGCACGTGGATGTTGGCGTCGAGCTCGCGCTCCAGGATGCGAAGGAACTCGTCACGGGGGCCGAGGATGTTCACCATGTCGACCGAGGCGGGAACCGTTACTCTCCGCATCTCCTCCAGGGCGACGTCGTTGGTGCGTGGGCTGGGGAGCGCACGGGTCGTGGCCGCATCGGTAGCAGAAGCCGAAATTTCTGACCTACTCAGTGGGTTCCTCGCTGGAAATGGGAAATGTCGCGCACCATCTTAGTGAACAGTGGCCAAGACCCCCAAGACGTGACCCACGCGGCCCGTCGCAGATAACCCGCCTGCCGGGCTCTCGTGGTTGCGGCAACCCTGGGGCCAAACCTAACTCCAGTCGTCCGGGACGATGTGCATGGCGGCTTCCTCCGCGCTGGCCGCGGCACCGTCGATACCGACGTCGTCACCGATGAGATCCTTCTCGACATCTGGACCGATTCCCTGATTGGGATCGACCAGTCGTCCCGCCCGCTCGCCGCCGACCTCGCCGTCGTCAATGAAGTCGCTTTCGACTTGAGCCGCATTGACGTCTGGCTCCTCGGCCGCCAAGCGTTCATCGAGGTTCTGGTGGTCCCCATGCCGCATCAGTTCGGAGGGCTTCTCCGGCGGAGAGTATCCCTCGTCCAACGGGTCGTCCACACCGCGGTCGTCTAGGGAGCGCTCCGGCTCGAGCTGATCGAGTTGTTCGGAGCGGTCATCATCGTCGTACACGTCGGTCATGATCTCAGCCTGCCATGATCGGACGAGGCGACGAGACCCGTACCATCCCTGGCTGTGACTACCCTCGAATCTGCCCGGCGGCCGGCTGGCCCCCGGGTCGCGTTCGCTACAAGTCCCAGCGGGACTTACGCCGTCGTCGTGGCCGTCTTCTGCGGACTGCTGCTGATCTCCAACATCGCCGCTACGAAGCTCATCACGGTCGTGGACGACCTACCGGAGGTTCTTGGTGGCGGCATCTTCACCGATGGGGGTGCGTTCCTGTTTCCGCTGACGTACGTGCTCGGCGACGTGCTCGCCGAGGTGTACGGACTGCGCCAAGCCCGGCGCGCTATCTGGGTCGGTTTCGGGCTGTCAGCCCTGGCATCCCTGACCTTCCTCGCGGTCGGGGCGGCGCCGCCAGGCCCCGGCTATGAGCACCAGGAGGCTTTCGTTGCTGTGCTCGGATTCGTGCCGCGGATCGTGATCGCTAGCCTCTGCGGCTACCTGGCCGGCCAGTTTCTCAACGCCTACGTCCTGGTGAAGATCAAGAAGCAGACTTCTGAGCGCCATCTGTGGGCTCGACTGGTCGGTTCCACGGTCGTCGGCGAGTTTGCCGACACCGTGCTGTTCTGCGTCATCGCCTTTGCCGGTGTGTTCCCCACCTGGAGCAGCCTGATCAGCTACACCGTGACTGGCTACGTCTACAAGGTCGCCGTCGAGGTGGTGATGCTTCCTGTCACCTACGCGGTGATCCGGGCGATCAAGAGACGCGAACCCGGATACGCCGCACGTCCGTTGGGATCACCTGAGGTCAGGCAACTGCGGCTCGTGGTCGAAGCGGACTTGTACGACGACGCCGTGCGGTTCTACCGCGACGGACTCGGTTTGGGGCAGGAAGAGACTCATGCATCCGATGGCGGCGCCAAAGTGATGATCTTGGATGCAGGCCGGGCCACCCTGGAGGTCGCCAATCGGGCGCACGTCGACTACATCGACACCGTGGAGGTTGGTCGCCCGGGGGTCAGCCCGCAGTTCAGAGTGGCGTTCGAGGTACCGGACACGGAATCTGTCACAGACAGACTGGTTGCGGCTGGCGCCGAGCTGATAGCCCCGCCGGTTCACACGCCCTGGGATTCCGTCAATGCCCGGCTTCGAGGGCCGGCGGACGTGCAGCTCACCATCTTCACCGAGGCTGCGCAAAGGCCTGAAGGATGAGATGAACAATCCACCAGCGACTCCGGATGGTGAATCCATGAGGTGGGGCCGTGGCGCCAACGTGCGGTAGCACCGGACTACTGCGGTTGGATGGGCGGCACCACACCGTCTTCGATTGCACGGCGGAGGAGGTCGACCTTGCTCGGCGCGGGACGGGAGATCTCGCTGTACTTCGTGCGGATCCGACGCAGGTATTCCTTGGCACTGTTCTCGGTGATGAACAGCCGGCGGGCAATCTGCGGCACATCGATGCCTGAGACGTAGAGGGTCAGGACCTCACGCTCCCGGTTGCTGAGCCTGGCTTCTACAAATGCTTGATCCCCGTCGATCATGGCAAGGATCTCGGTGGATACGAGCGTCTGGCCGTGTGCGACTTGCCGGATCTTCTCCGCTGTTTCGGCCAGGGACTCCGATTTCCGGCTCAGCCCGTGTGCTCCGGCGGCCAGAGCTCTGCGGATCAGCCGAGGATTGTCGGCAATGGAATAGACGAGGACCCGATAGTCGCCGGCTACGAGTTCAGCGACCGTCTCAGCCGGATCCGACGCGTCGTCCAAAATCAGGTCCAGCACGATGACATCGCAGGCGTTTTCTTTGAGCACCCGCTTGAGGTCGGTGGTGGTGCGGGCCTGAGCGACGACCCGAAGGCCAGCAGTACTCGGCAAGCGTCCGAGACTGCCGGCGAGTCCCAGCCGAACCGCGACGTGATCGTCCACGACGACCACACGGATCTGTTCGGACGCGTCCGCCTGTCGGCCCGTGCGATCAACCACTGGACTCGATCTCCTCAGACCGCCAGCTTCCTGTCTCGTCAATGGTGGTCAGCCGGGTTCTCGCCCCGTCCTGATAGACCACTGAGGTGACCTGGTGGGGACCTGGACCGAGCCGGACCACCACTTTCTGCACGGCCGACGATTGCAGCGCTGCCCGCACTTCGGATGTAACCGCCCTACCGACGATCGGCGGAACGGGACCGCGTCGGCTGTCGACAAAGGTCACGCTCACGCCCCGGCGACGTGCCGCGTCCGTGACCTCGGCCAGTTCGTCACTCATCACATTGCGAGCGACCAGCGCTTCGCGCAAACCGGCCTCCAGCAGCCTGGCCTCCGTCTTGAGCGGGACCGGGATGTCCCGATCGGCGGCGGCGATCCTCGTCAAGGTCGTCGATGCTGTCTCGATCAGGTCGGCGACCCAGAGTGACCTCTGGACTCGAGCCGCGTACCAGCCGGCTGATTCTTCTGCGGCCACAATTTCTTGCTGATGCGCGAGGTCTTGGCGCCGGGCGATAGCCCGCAATCTCCGGGTCACGATGATGGCCAGGAGCAGAAACACCGCTGGACCGAAGACCGCGATCACCAGACCGGTCCAACCGAAGTCCGACCTCAGACTCCACCAGCCGTAACAGACGGTGAGCACCAGCAGGCCCACGACCGCGATCTTGATACGACGTCGAATGGCCAGCACCACCAGGACGAGCTGCAGCGGATAGAAGTGCCACAGAGCCGCATCAGGCCATCGGTCCTTCGGCAACGCGAAGTCCATCAACCCGGCGACGGCGGCGATGAGGGCGAGAGAGCTGAGTGCCGCCCAGGTAGGCAACCGAAGCGACCTTCCGGCATGTAGGACCACCGCTGCCAGTGCACACATCGCGACCATGGCCAGCACCGCCGGCGCCACCTCGATGAACCGATTGGCGTTGAGCAGGCCGAGGAAGATCCCCACGCCGACCAGTAGCCAGGTCAGCGTCATGAGCTGTGTGACCGGGAAGTCTGCCGGAAGAGCGTGCATGGCACGGGGCCGGGGACTCCTCGTTGGCCAGTCGGGGGCTGTCGAAGCGCCCGTCCAGGCCAACTCGACGGTTGTTCCCACTCCCCGCTCCGACGAGACCGAGCAGGTGCCACCGGCATCACGCATGCGCTCCGCCATGGAAAGCCGGAGTCCGAGACGATCTGCCGGCACTGACCCGATCTCGAATCCGGCACCGTCGTCCTCCACTCGGCTGCTCAGCCGCAGGAGAGGCCCCTCCCTGATCGCACGCCAATTCACAGCGACATGACGTGCCCGTGCGTGGCGCACCGCATTGCGGAGTGCTTCTCTGGTGGAGGCGAGCAAGGCTTCTGCCGCCGCCGCGGGAAGTCTCTCGCCGTCGAGCGACTCCGGCAGTGCCGTCCCGAACAGCACAGCAGGACTGACCTGCAGTGCACTGGTCTGGGCGAGCTGCACCAGACCGCTGAGCGTGACGGCTCCATCGGTCTCGGCCTTGGAGCAGAGCTCATCCAGCTTGACCAGCGTCGCTGACGCCAGAGATTTCGTCGCCTCGACGGCCGCTCCATCCTGAACATGAGCCGCCGCCGTCAGCGTGGTCAACACGTCGTCATGGACTAGTCGGTCGAGTTGGTCGCGCTCGGCGGCCAGCGCCCGGTCCATGGCCGCGGCTGCTTCGCGGGCATAGGCCGTCTGAGCCAGATCGTCGGCCCGGCGAGCGGCCTTGAGCATGCCCAGGGCGACGGCAGCAATGGCCAAGGCGGCTGCAGGAGCAAACAGCCCCTGCGAGATTGCGGTCCTGAGGTCGGCTGAACCGCCAGCGCTCGTGGTCCGAAACACCGCGAAGCAAAAGCCCAGAACCGCCCCGTACGCGGTACCCCAGGCCAGTCCCGCCCAGATCGCGGCACATACCACCGAGGGTCCGATAAGCCACCAGATCCATGGTTCGCGTGCGGTGGGCACCTCCGGCAGGCCCCAAGGTGCGGTGGCTACCGCGCCCAGGGTCAACAGCGCATACGCGACCGCTGGCGCACGGACGCTTTGAGTGCGAGCGGCTCTGATCACCATCAGCACGGTGGTGCCGACCAGGCCTGTGCAGAACACCGCGACCCACCACCACTGCGCGCGCACCAGTTCCGTACGTGCGTACGGGACGCTGGGAAGCCAGCTGATGACGTTGTAGCCAGCCATCATGCGGTCGATGAGGAGGGCGATACCCAGCGTCACGCTCGCCGGCGACCCCACCCAACGCGACTCAGCCACGACCAGAATGATTCCGTTGCCGAACGGTCAGGCGCTAGTGTTCGCCGTCCCCCGTCCTGGGGACACGGACACGGGCGAAGATTCAGCCGAGAGCGGAAATGGCCATGAGCCGTCACCCGTCCGAGCTACAGGTCATGCGGCAAACCCTTCGGCACGTTCCACCTGCCCTAGAACGGTGTTAGTTTCCCGACCGAACTCCATCGAGCGTGCTGAAGCTACGTGTCGGGAGTTGGCAACGCCGATCGGGGGACATCGGCCTGGCCGGGCCGTACCTCACCTTCGCGCCCTGCGATCGGTGTAGACCGGGCTCGCCACTACCGATGCGTTCGACGATGTCGCTGGTGGCTGTCTGGGAGGCGGGAGCAGACAGCCACCAGCCGTCGACCGTAGCGATCGCGGGGATCACGGTCGACCGGCTGGCGCGAATCAGGGCCTTGAAGTCTTGGCGTAATAACGCGCCAGGAAGCTGATCTTGAAGTCGTCAAAGGTGCCGTCGTCGATGCTGGCGCGGATGTCGTCAACCAGCCGGACGATGAATCGCTCGTTGTGGATCGTGCAGAGCGTTGAGGCCAGCATCTCCTTGGCCTTGAAGAGGTGGTGCAGGTAGGCCCTGGTGTAGTTGGCGCACGTGTAGCAATCACAATCCTCGTCCAGCGCAGCGAAATTACGCCTGGAGGCGGCCGTCGTGACATTGAATCGGCCGTCTCGGGTGTAGACCGCCGCATTGCGCGCAACTCGTGACGGTGAGACGCAGTCGAAGGTGTCGGCCCCGTTCTCCACGGCGGTGAAGAAGTCGTCAGGCTCGGAGATGCCGAGCAAGTGCCGCGGATTGGCTTCTGGCAGTTCAGCGCAGACCCAGCCCACGATGGTGCCGAGATTCTCCTTTTCCAGAGCTCCCCCAATGCCGTAGCCATCGAATCCGACCCCGTCGATAGCTACCGACGTCAGATCGCGGGTGGCCTTGCGCCGCAGGTCTTCGTATTGAGCGCCTTGCACCACCGCGAAGAGCGCTTGGTACGGGCGGTCGCCGCGCAGGATTGCCTGCCGGCGGTGCTCAGCGAGGCAGCGCTCCGCCCACCGGTGCGTCCTGCTCACCGATTGTTCCTGATACGCACGGGTGTTCATCAGCGTGGTGCACTCGTCGAAGGCGAAGAGTATGTCTGCCCCGAGCTGGTGCTGGATCTGCATGGATACCTCGGGCGTGAACCGATGCAGGGACCCGTCGAGGTGAGAAGTAAATGTCACACCGTCGTCATCGACCTGTGCGAGCCTGCTCTTCCCTTCGGCGATGACGTCGTCGTCTTCCAACCCTGCCGTGCGCATGGCGAGCACCTTCTTGAAGCCCGCCCCCAAGCTCAGTACCTGGAAGCCGCCGCTGTCGGTGAAGGTCGGACCGGGCCAGTGCATGAATGCACCTAGTCCACCCGCCGCCTCGACGATGTCAGGGCCCGGCTGAAGGTAGAGGTGATAGGCGTTCGCCAGCACCGCCTGAGCACCCAGCTCGGCCAGGCTTTCCGGGAGCACTGCTTTGACGGTGGCCTTGGTGCCGACGGCGATGAAGGCCGGCGTTCGAATCGTGCCGTGCGGAGTCGTGATCATGCCCGTACGACCGAACCGCCCGGGCAGCGCCGTCACGGGTTCGAAGCCAAATCCTCCAACCGGCTCAGGTGGCGGCAAAACCCGGCCTGAACTCGTCGAAGACCCCCCTTTGACAACCTCAGCCAGGGAGCCTGCGACGGACTCAGGGAATGACTCTTCGTGTCGTTCGACGAGCGGCTCTCCGACACGCTCAGGCCCTGTGGTCATCGCGACATCAGCGTGGCCAGCGCCACCACCCCGGCGGTTGAGGTACGCAGCACACCGTCGCTGATCAGCACCGGCCGCCCGCCGGCCACGACCAGCTCATCGATCTCCGCAGGAGTGATCCCTCCCTCGGGACCGATCACGATCATCACCGTGCCCTGCGGGGGCAGCTCGACTCGAGCCAGCGGTTCTGTGGCCTCCTCGTGCAGGATCAGAGCACAGTCCACGCTGCCGAGGGCCTGAACGAGATCGTCCGTGTCCACCGGCTCGCGCACCGCCGGGACGAGCAAACGCCGGGACTGCTTCGCGGCCTCGCGCGCCGTGGACCGCCAGCGGGTGAGAGCCTTCTGGGCGCGTTCACCCGACCAGCGGACGACCGATCGCCTGGCCTGCCAGGGGATGATCTCGGCAACACCCACCTCTGTCATCATCTCGACAGCCAATTCACCTCGGTCACCTTTGGGCAGCGCCTGCACGGCGATGTAGCGACGACGAGGACGCTCGGCAATGTGCTGCTCGACAACCGTCATCGTCAGAACTGTCTGCGAGACCTCATCAACCTCACCGGCTACTGCCCGTCCCCGGCCGTCACCGATGAGAATCATTTCGCCAGGCCGGATTCGCCGCACCAGGGCCGCGTGCCGACCCTCCTCACCATCCAGCCGAACTGGCGTGCCGACAGCCGGCAATGGATCGGCAAGATCCTCGAGCAGGAAAAGCGGGATCACTGTCCGGCGAAGGCGTCACGCAGTCGGCCGAACACTCCTCGACCGTGTTTCTGCACGGTGACCTGGGGTCGCGTCTCGTCCCGCAATTCAGCCAGCTGACGAAGGAGCTCCGCTTGCTCCTCGTCGATCCGAGTCGGTGTCTGGACCAGCAGGGTGACGCCCAATTGTCCACGCCCAGTGGCCCGCAGCCGAGGCACACCTTTGCCGTCCATGGCGATTCTGGTACCCGATTGAGTGCCTGGGGGAACCGCGAGCCTTACGGTCTTCGTGTCCTCGTCGGCATCCTCAAGGTCCGCCTCGAGGGTCGAGACAAGGACCTCGGTACCGAGCGCTGCGGCCGTCATGGGAATCCGGACGACGACCTCCAGATCGTCGCCATCGCGCCGGAATACCTCGTGCGGGAGAACTTGCAGTTCGACGTAGAGATCACCGGCCGGCCCACCACCCGGGCCGACCTCACCGTGAGCGGCGAGGTGGATGCGGTTCCCGGTACTCACGCCGGGCGGAATCTTGACGTTGATGGTCCGGTTGGATCGCACCCGCCCATCACCGGAACACTCGACACACGGGTACTGGATGATGGTGCCGTACCCACGGCACGTCGGGCACGGCTGGGTGGTGCGGATGTCGCCGATGAATGATCGCTGCACATGTGTGACGTCGCCTTGACCGTGGCAAGTCGTACACCGTACCGGCGACGAGCCTTCCGACGCACCGGAGCCGTTGCAGCGCGGGCACAGCACCGCCGTATCGACCCGCAGCGGCTTGGTGGTGCCGAAGGCGGCCTCCGCTAGTTCCAGGTCCAACCGGACGAGCGCATCCTGACCGCGCCGGACGCGCGACCGCGGCCCCCGCGAGGTGGTCTGGCCACCGAACATGGCGTCCATCAGATTTGTGAAGTCGAAACCGCCAGTAGTGAAGCCGCCGTCGAACCCGCCCATGCCCCCGCCGAGCGGATCACCGCCGCGGTCGTAGATGTCGCGTTTCTTGGAATCCTGCAAGACCTCGTACGCCTCGGCGACCTTCTTGAAGCGATCCGCAGCATCCGGCTCGGTCGCCACATCAGGGTGCAGCTTCATCGCGAGCTGGCGGTACGCCTTTTTGATCTGCTCGGGCGTCGCATCGCGCGAGACACCGAGGATCTGGTAGTAGTCCGAACTCATCGTGTTTCTGTTCATCCTTCAGACAGGAAGCGGCCCACATAGCGCGCTACGGCGCGGACCGAGGCCATCGTCG
>DATFQP010000424.1:0-9444 GCA_035264145.1 Propionibacteriaceae bacterium | reverse complement strand
TGATGTCGCCCTTCCCGCAAGTGCACCTCCGGGTGAGATCGCGATCGAGAGGCCGCAGTTGTATCTGAAGAGCTTGACCTTGCGCGGATTCAAGTCGTTCGCCTCGGCTACCACGCTCAACTTCGAGCCCGGCATCACCTGTGTCGTCGGGCCCAACGGGTCCGGCAAGTCCAATGTTGTCGATGCGCTCAGCTGGGTGATGGGGGAGCAGGGCGCCAAGTCCCTCCGCGGCGGCAAGATGGAGGACGTCATCTTCGCGGGCACGTCCGGCCGCGCGCCGCTCGGTCGCGCCGAAGTTGTGCTCACCATCGACAACAGCGATGGTGCTCTGCCGATCGACTACGCGGAAGTCACGATCTCCCGGACGATGTTCCGCAACGGTGGTTCGGAGTACGCCATCAACTCCCAGCAGGTTCGCCTTCTGGACATCCAGGACCTGCTCAGTGATTCGGGCATTGGCCGCGAGATGCACGTGATCGTGGGTCAAGGTCAGCTCGACTCGATCCTGCAAGCCACCCCTGAGGGCCGGCGAGGATTCATCGAAGAGGCGGCCGGCGTCCTCAAGCACCGCAAGCGCAAGGAGAAGGCACTCCGCAAGCTCGAAGCCTGCGAGGGCAACCTGAACCGACTCTCAGACCTGATCGCGGAAATCCGCCGGCAGCTCAAGCCGCTGGGCCGGCAAGCTGAGGTGGCTCGTAAGGCGGCGGTGATCCAGGCGGAGGTGCGCGACGCACGAGCCCGGCTGCTTGCCGACGACCTCGTCCAGGCGAACTTGGCGCTCGAGTCCGAGCTGGCCGACGAGCAAGCGACGAGGAGTCGCCGATTTGCTCTCGAAGCCGCACTGGACGCGGCACGTAGGGCCGAGGTCCAGGCGGAGGAATCCCTCCGTGCAGCCGTGCCGCGGGTCACGGCTGCGCAGGAGACCTGGTATTCGCTTGCGGCACTTCGCGAGCGGGTTGCAACCACGCTGTCCATCGCGGCCGAACGCATGCGCTACGCCGACGATGACTCCGGTGAGGTACGAGGGGGACGAGACCCCGGCGAGCTCGACCGCGAAGCCGACGCAGTCTCGGCGCAGGAACGCGAGCTTGCGTCGGAGGTGACTATCAATCACGAAGCCCTAGCCGCCGCGACCGCTTATCGGGTGGAACGAGAGCAGGCGCATCAAGCTGAAGAAGGCAGGCTCGCCGCGCTCTTACGGGCCGCGTCCGACCGCCGTGAGGGCCTGGCCCGACTTGCTGGGCAGGTCAATACGCTACGCAGCCGTGCTGAGGCAGCGGAGGCTGAGATCGGCCGATTGACCAGTGCCCGAGCCGAGGCGGAGGCCCGTGCCGAGCAGGCGTCGCACGCGTTCACGGTGCTGGAGACCACGGTGGCTGGAATGGACGCAGGGGAGATCGGGCTCGACGCCGCCTACGAAGCGGCAGTCGCTGCCATGGAAGTGGTCGAGGCGCAGCAGGCGCAGCTACGTCGTGAAGAGCAGGCGGCAGCCCAGGACCGCGCTGGGCTTGCCGCCCGCGTGGAGGCGTTGAACCAGGGGCTCACCCGGAGGGATGCGACGGCAGCGCTACTCGCGGCCACGGATCACCTCGACGGCTTGCTTGGTTCCGTGGCCGGCTTGCTCAGCGTCCGGTCCGGCTACGAGACGGCAATCGGGGCAGCACTGGGGGCAGCGGCCGACGCTGTCGCTGCGGTGAATTTGGACGCGGTGGTCGGGGCCTTGGACCATCTCAAGGCCGCGGATCTTGGTCGAGCTGGCCTGCTGCCGGGTGGTGGCGAGGCCGCAGAGGACGAGTGGCCGAAGCTCCCGGCGGGAATCAGCTACGCCGCGGACCTGGTGCACGTACGCCCAGAACTGGCAACCGCCGTACGGCAATCACTGCGGAAGGTTGCCGTCGTCGCCGACCTGGCAGCCGCTCGTTCGCTGGTCGACTCGCTTCCCGACCTGACCGCAGTCACACTCGACGGCGACTTACTCAGCGCCCACTATGCGGCCGGTGGCTCGTCGGCTCCCCCGAGCCTGATCGAAGCCCAGGCAGCGCTCGACGACGCCGAGCGCCGGTTGGCCGAGGCCAATCATGCCTGCGAGCGACTCAGGTTCGCCCAAAACCAGCTGGACGAGTCGCATCGGCAGGCGAGCAATGCCGTTGAGACTGCGCTGGCGAGGCTTCATGAGTCGGACGCCGCCATGGCCGCAGTCGCTGAAGAACTCGGACAGCTGAGTGCCACCGTCCGATCTGCATCTGGCGAGGCCGACCGGCTGCGGCAAGCTATTGCTGAGGCAGAGGAGGCGCGTGACCAGGACGTCGCGGGTCTGGCTGACCTGGAGCATCGGCTGGAGGTCGCTGCGAACACCGCAGACGAGGTCGAGCCGGACTCGGCCGCGCGTGACCGGCTCGCCGAAGGAGTCCGGCTTGCGCGCGCCGCCGAGATGGACGCCAGGCTTGCCCTTCGCACGATGGAGGAGCGGGTCCGAGCGCTCGCTGGTCGTGCCGATGCTCTGCGACGCGCCGCCGAGCGCGAGCGTGAGGCACGAGCC
Organism: Propionibacteriaceae bacterium; assembly: GCA_035264145.1. Lineage (GTDB taxonomy): Bacteria > Actinomycetota > Actinomycetes > Propionibacteriales > Propionibacteriaceae > Microlunatus. Next base: position 6,905 of record DATFQP010000424.1, on the reverse strand, counting down.
CGTGCCCTCGCTCACCGAGCGCAACGAAGGCGGCAGGCTGATTCTGCTAGGGCGGTGCACGCCGCCGCCGGCTACCTAGGCACCCGGGTGGCGGCGTCGTTGACTCTCGCGGCCACCGAGCGAGTTGAAGCGGAGGCGAGTCGGGCCGACGCCGAGCAGGAGCTCACCGCTGTCCGGGTGAACGTGCGGAGGCTGACCGGCGACTTCGAGTCGTTGGTGGACAGCGCCCACCGCAATGAACTGGCTCGCGCCGAGCAGCGCATGCGAGTCGACGCGTTGGTCGAGAAGGTGATGACTGAGCTCGGACTCGACCCGGAAATCCTGATTGCCGAGTACGGTCCCGATCGGCTGGTGCCCGCCATGGTCAGCGAGAACGGGGCGCAAGTGAGCGACGACCAGCATCCAGAACCCACCCCGTATCTGCGGGAGGCTCAGCAGAAACGCCTGCGAACTGCAGAACGGGAACTGGCAGTGCTAGGGAAGGTGAACCCGCTGGCCCTCGAGGAGTTCGACGCGATCCAGGAGCGACACCGTTTTCTCTCCGAGCAGCTGGAGGATCTGCGCAGGACCCGTACCGACCTCCTCGACATCATCGCCGAAGTTGACAGCCGGGTGGAGCAGGTCTTCGCGGAAGCCTACGCCGACGTCGCTGGGGCCTTCTCTCGCGTCTTCGGTCGGCTCTTTCCTGGTGGCGAGGGACGGCTCGTACTGACCGAGCCGGGTGACTGGCTGACGACTGGCGTCGATGTGGAAGCTCGTCCGCCCGGGAAGAAGATCAAGCGGCTATCGTTGCTGTCCGGCGGCGAACGCTCGCTCGTCGCCGTCGCCTTCCTCGTGTCGCTCTTCCTGGCCCGGCCGAGCCCCTTCTACATCCTCGACGAGGTGGAGGCCGCGCTCGACGACACCAACCTCGGCCGCCTGCTCGACATCTACGACGAGTTGCGGGCCTCCAGCCAGTTGCTGGTCATCACCCACCAGAAGCGCACGATGGAGATAGCGGATGCTCTCTATGGCGTCACGATGCGGGGCGACGGTGTATCTGCGGTGATCTCCTCACGGCTCCGCGAGGTTGAATCCGTCGCCTGACTCACCAGTTCTGGACTTAGTCCAACGGCTTGGGCCGTTTCAGGACGGTGACAAACTTCGCGGACGCTGGCTGCGAATCGTGACCAAAATGAAAGGGCGCACGGTATGGCGCGCTGATGGTTGAGTGTGGACGATAGAGAAACCCGCACGACAGTTCCCTTCCCCGGAACGCAGCGTGTTTCACTGTCCGAAAGGCAACGGTCATGACTACCATCGTCTTTGCCATGATCATCATCCTCGCGGTCGCCGCCACGATCGTTGGCCTGGTGGCCGTCGGCTTGCAAGGTCGCGGCCGCGATCGCGCACCACGGCTGGCCGAAAAGATGACGCTCGCCGCAGAACACCTCAACGGCGACACCGAGCCGCCCGAAAAGTTCGTTCGGCTCGTCGAATCACGCTTGCCGCACTGACCTGCTGGACGCTTCGAACTCTAGCGGCTTGCATCAGCCTCCTTGAGGAGGCTCGCCGCCGCACTCTCGTACCTCGACGTCGCTCCTCCGCGCTCCACTGAGGGGTTGATCGAGCGCCCCTAGGATGTCGGGGTGGATGGAGCGACACTGTGGTTAATCATCGGCGGCATCATTCTGGTGGCCTTCGCCGTTGTTGGTGTGGTTGCCGGCTTTCGTCGACAGGCCGCTCTCAGCCGCTCGCGGGACGTTCCTCGCCTTGAGCCCGGTTCGAATGCTCCCGCTGGGCCGCGGGCTGACCTCGGCGAGGACGAGCGCTCGTCGGTAGGCGTCGTCGGGAGGGGCCCCGATGTCGTCGAAGACGATCAGAGCGCCTCAGACTTGACGACGTTCGACGTCACCGCGCCCGAAGTGGAGCGGCCGGAGGCGCCGCAGAGCAGGCTGGCCAGGCTGCGTCGACGGCTGGCGGGCTCGAACAGCGCCCTGAGTCGGGGCCTGCTGCTTCTTCTCAGCCGCGATCGGGTCGACGAGGAAACGTGGGACGACTTCGAAGAGACCTTGATCACCTCCGACCTCGGCGTCGGACCTACCTCTGAACTCGTCGAGAATCTGCGAAACGTGTTCCGGGTGGAGGGCGTCTCCGACCCGACGACTGCCCGATCGATCCTCCGCGCCGAGCTGATCAGGCTGATCGACCCCACTATGGACCGCTCGGTCGCCGCGGACCGCATCGAGCTGCCGGCCGTCATCATGGTGGTGGGTGTCAACGGCACCGGAAAGACCACCACGGTGGGCAAGTTGGCGAGGGTGCTGGTGGCCGAAGACAAAGATGTGCTCCTGGGCGCGGCCGACACCTTTCGCGCCGCAGCGGCTGATCAGCTGGACACCTGGGGGAGCAGGGTTGGCGTGCCCACCGTTCGAGGTGCGGAAGGCGCCGACCCAGCAAGTGTGGCGTACGAGGCGGTCAAGGCGGGCATCGAGCAGGAAGTAGACGTCGTGCTCATCGACACCGCGGGCCGCTTGCACACGAAAGTGGGTCTGATGGACGAACTCGGGAAGGTCAAGCGGGTGGTCGAACGTCAAGCGCCGGTCGGCGAAGTGCTCTTGGTGCTGGATGCCACCATCGGCCAAAACGGTCTCGCCCAGGCGCGGATCTTCGCGGAGGTGGTCGACGTGACCGGCATCGTGCTGACCAAGCTGGACGGATCGGCGAAGGGCGGCATCGTCGTCCAGGTCCAGCGGGAATTGGGCGTACCCGTCAAGCTGGTCGGGCTGGGCGAGGGCCCAGATGACCTGGCGCCGTTCGACCCGGAGGCGTTTGTCGACGCACTGCTCGAGCCGGCGGCGTAGCGGTGCGGGTTGTTTGCCACGCGCGTCAGTAACGCGCCTCGTCGACGTGGTCGGCAGCGCACGCAGTGCACCGCCGGGTGAAAGAGCCGGTGTTCGGCGAAATGGGCCACCAGCTCTGAACAGAGGGTCGTCGGACAGCTTCCGTCGGGCAAGATGGGCGCGTGGAAGAGCGCGTTCTCGGCAAGACCGAGCGTCCGGTGTCAGTGATCGGTTTGGGCACATGGCAGCTGGGAGCGGACTGGGGTGAGGTGTCGGATGCCGACGCGCTAGCCGTGCTGCATGCGGCCACCGAGGCTGGTGTCACCTTCTTCGACACCGCTGACGTCTACGGCGACGGGCGCAGCGAGCAGCTCATCGGCCGGTTCCTGGCCGATCATGCTGACCTGTCGGTCACAGTGGCGACAAAGATGGGCCGACGGGTCGAGCAGCGGCCGGATAATTACACCCTCGCCAACTTCCGGGCATGGACGGACCGCTCGCGGCGAAACCTCGGAGTCGATCAGCTTGACCTGGTGCAGCTGCACTGCCCACCGGCCTCGCTGTACTCCAGCGACGAGATGTACGACGCACTGGACACTCTCGTCGACGATGGCGTCGTCGCCAACTACGGGGTGAGCGTCGAAACGTGTGACGAAGCACTGACGGCGATCTCGCGACGGGGGACCGCGACGGTGCAGATCATCCTCAACGCCTTCCGCCGCAAGCCGTTGGACTACGTTCTACCGGCCGCGCAGCAGGCTGGAGTCGGCATCATCGCCCGGGTACCACTGGCCAGTGGCCTCCTCAGCGGGCGGTACACCGCCGACACCCAGTTCGCGGAGAACGACCACCGCAACTTCAATCGGCACGGTAAGTCGTTCGACGTCGGCGAGACGTTCTCCGGAGTCGACTTCGAGACCGGAGTAGCGGCGGCCAAAGACTTCAGCAGTCTGGTGAGCGAACATCTAGGTGCGGAGATCACCCCGGCTCAAGCCGCCCTCGCATGGGTGGTGCAGCAGCCAGGAGTGACGACTGTCATCCCCGGCGCTCGATCCGTGGAGCAGGCGCAGGCCAATGCGACGGCTGGCGAATTGGCCCCGCTGAGCGAGGTGTTCCTTGCGGCCGTTCGAGACCTTTACGATGAGCGCCTTCGAGACGCCATCCACCCTCGCTGGTAGGTAGGCGATCACGCTTTGGCCATGCTTGCCGAGAATTCCCGAACAGATCACACAACCCAGTCGATTCGCCGTCGAGCGCCGGCGGAACTACTCGTGGCCGCTGGGATCCTCGCCCTCGCCTTCGGAGCTCGGCTGACCGCGGCACTGAAGGGCAGCGGCCTCGACGGGATCTTGTACTACGACGAAGGTGTCAATTTCGCCGCCGCATTTGGGCTGGTCCACGGGCGGCTGCTCTACCGCGACTTCCTGTTTCTCCATCCGCCCGGGATCGTGCTGGCCCTCGCTCCGTTCGCCGCCCTCGCCAACCTGACCAACGATGCGGTCGCCTTCGTTGTGGGCCGCCTGTGCTTCATGGTCGTGGGAGGGGTCAACGCGGTTCTCGTCGCTCGATTTCTGCTGCCTTGCAGCAAGGTGGCCGCGGTCCTGGGCGGCGTGCTGTATGCCGTCTTCTGGCCGGCGATCTACAGCGAACGCACCCTCATGCTGCAAGTGTTGGCCAACACCTGCCTGCTGGCCAGCTTGATCGCGATCAGTCCGGCCGAATCGCCCCCGACCAGGCGGCGGTTCGTCATCGCCGGCGTCCTGCTGGGTTTCGGGACAGTGATCAAGATTTGGGGACTCCTGCCGGTCCTCGTCCTCTTCGGTTGGGTGCTGGCGCGTTTCGACGCCCGTCGCGCAGGGCTGCTTCTGGTCGGCGCGATGGCCAGCGCCACGATGGTGTGCCTGCCCTTCTTCGTCGCAGCGCCCGGACAAATGTGGCAGTTCGTGGTGCGGAATCAACTGCTGCGGGTGCCGACCAACAGCTCGCCGATCGAGCGGTTGACCGACATCCTTGGGTTAGGACACTTGCCGTTGCGCGTCACACCCCTGCTGGTCGTCGCGCTCCTGGCGGCAGTCGCCGGCGTGATCCTCGCGTGGCGGGAACAGCAGGCACGTCCTGCGGTGCTGCTGTTGGCCGCCATGGTGATCATGCTGCTGCTCACCCCGACCTGGTTCGCCCACTACGCCGCCTTGAGCGCCCCCGTGATTGCCATCACGGCTGGCGCGGCTGGCCAGCAGCTGCTGTACCTCGCCAAGAAATGGCAGCCACTTCGCATCGGTGCCGCCGTACTTTTGGTCACCGCTGTGCTGATGGCTGCGCTTCCCCTGGCCCTGGCTGACGTCGGTGAACGCTTTCCGCGGCGTCCGCTGACTGCAGCCCTGGCCTCGAGCACAGGCTGTACGACATCTGACTATCCGGCCGCCCTGATCTTGACCGACGTGCTGAGCCGCAACCTGAGACGCGGCTGTCCCTTGGTCGCTGATCTGGGCGGCGTCTCACACGACATGGCGGCATTGGGTGGTAGCCGTCTTTCGCGTCATCGCAACACCGCTTTCCAGCAATATGTGCTGGCGTACCTGGCGAGCGGTGACCGCACGATGGTTATGAGGTTCGAGCGCCGCGCGGGACTCAGCGACAGCACTGCCGACGCCATCGAGGCCTGGCCGGTCATCGCTTCCTCGGGCCGCTTCGTCGTGCGTGCGCCGCGTCCATCCTGAAGCGATGCCCGAACTGGCCATTCATCCCGTCGTTAGTGGCCGGCCGAGGTTGAGCACGCCGTCGCTTCCGGCGTAGTAGCCGAACGGTTCGATCTCGGTGTAGCCCGAAGAACGGTAAAGGGCTACGGCGGCCACCTGCGCATGAGCGGTTTCAAGGATCATCCAATCGGCCCCTGCGGCGGCAGCGTCGGCTTCCAGAGCCGCCAACATCTGCCGAGCGTGGCCTCGATGTCGAGCCGATTCGCGAACGAACATTCGCTTGATCTCTGCTGGTCGCTGGGTTCCGGCGGGCACGCCGGCGTTACTGAACCGCCACCCGCCGGTAGCTACCGGTTTCCCAGCCCAATACCCGACCAGGAAGCGACCGACTGGTGGTGCGAACTCTTCGGGAGCGACAGGTGTCTCGTCCGGCCCGCCGTAGAGCGACACGTAGAACTCCTGGGCTTCGGTGATCAGACCTGTCGCGTCCGGATGATCGTAGGGGCGGGGCCTCACCTCCAACTGAGCACCGGTCCTCGAGGGTGGGTCACTTTCCGCGTCGGCCTGACCCAGCGTCACGAGGCGTCTCCGGCCGACGCACCGACGTCTCCGATCTCCGGTGCCGCAGCCGCAGCACCGAAGATGAGGAGCGCAAAGCCCGCCACGACACCGGTGAGCGCCGAGGCCGCTGGAGTGAAGGTGAGAAAAACGGCACCTCCGACGATGCCCAGTGCGAAGAGGATCCCACCCAGACGCTCGAAGATGGGAAACCCGAAGGTCGATGCGAACGGCAGGAAGTGCAGGCCGAGTAACATCACGGTCCACGGCACGATCAGCGCGGGCAAAGGCAGCACTTGAGTGAAAAGCCAGAGACCCAGGACAACGGCGATCAGGATCAGTCCTAGCCAGAGGGCGTAGCTGCGGATCTCGCGACGGGATCGAGGTCGACGCGGTGGAGCCGACGTACGCCATCTGCGCAGCACATACCACAGCACACCGAGAAAGCCGACAATGCCGACCAGCCGCACCGGCCACTGCAGCACCTCCTGGAGGCCTCCAGCGGACACCTGAACCAGCAGCACGCCGCTGACGGCGGCGATGAGCGATCCGACCTCCTGGCGCATGAGCCCAGTTCACCATGAGGTAGTGGTTTCGCGAGGAATTCTCCAGCTGGGCAGGTTGAGTAGGCTGAGGGCCGGATCCCGATCTAAGGACAGCTGTGTTTGACACCCTGCAAGACCGCCTTGCGGCGGCGTTCAAAGGCCTGCGCAGCAAGGGCCGGCTTTCCGACGCCGACATCGACGCCACGGCTCGCGAGATCCGGGTCGCCCTGCTCGAGGCCGATGTCAACCTCGCGGTGGTCAAGGAGTTCGTCGCTGCGATCAAG
>DATFQP010000423.1:0-8776 GCA_035264145.1 Propionibacteriaceae bacterium | reverse complement strand
CGGGCACCTACCTCAATTGGCCGGCTCCACATGAGCCGAGCGAGCTGGCGCGGCTTTTCGTCGGGGTCAATGCCGTCGGGCTGTGGGACGAGCTGTTCTTCATCTGCACCGTCTTCACCCTGCTGCGGCGGCACTTCCCGATCTGGCAGGCCAACCTGCTGCAGGCGGTGATCTTCGTGTCCTTCCTCTGGGAGATCGGTTACCAGAGCTGGGGACCCTTCCTCACCTATCCTTTCGCCCTAGTGCAGGGTTATTTGTTCGCCCGGACCCGGTCACTGCCCTATATCTTGTGCACTCACTTGATCTTCGACTGCGTGCTGTGGCTGATCCTGGTCTACGCCCACAACCCCGGCTGGATACCGCCGATCTTCTGGTACTGAGTCCGGCACCTAGCGAGCCGCGGTCCCCTCAACGTAATCATCGTCGTGACTCTTGACCCACGACATGAGCCCGCGCAGCTCGTGACCCACAGCTTCGATCGGGTGCTTCTCAGCCGCCTCGCGGAACGCCTTGAACTCCGGTCCACCGGCGTCTTGGTCGTCGATGAAACGCTTGGCGAAGGAGCCGTCCTGTACCTCCTCGAGCACGGCCTTCATGTTCTGCCTGACATGGTCATCGATGATCCGCGGCCCGGAGACGTAGTCACCGTATTCGGCGGTGTCGGAGACGCTCCAGCGCTGCTTGGCGATGCCGCCTTCATAGATCAGGTCGACGATCAGCTTCAGCTCGTGCAGGCATTCGAAGTAGGCGATCTCGGGCTGGTAGCCAGCTTCGGTGAGGGTTTCGAAGCCGGTCTGGATCAGGGCGCTCACCCCGCCGCAAAGCACCGCCTGCTCGCCGAAGAGGTCGGTTTCGGTCTCCTCGGTGAAGGTGGTCTTGATGCCACCGGCCCGGAGCCCACCAATACCTTTCGCGTAGGACAGGGCCAGGTCCCACGCCTTACCGCTGGCATCCTGCTCGACCGCCACCAGCACCGGCACACCCCGCCCCTCGGCATACTCCCGACGGACCAGATGTCCGGGACCCTTGGGCGCGACGAGTGCCACATCGACGCCTTCTGGCGGCTGGATGTAGCCGAAGCGGATGTTGAAGCCGTGACTGAAGAACAGGGCATCGCCGGTCACCAGATTCGGTTCGATGGCCTCGGCATAGACCTTGCGCTGTGCCGGATCCGGGGTCAGCACCATGATCAGGTCCGCCTCCTCGCAGGCCTCGTACGGCGGCAGCACCCGCAGACCTTGGGCCTCGGCCTTCGGCCGGCTCTTGCTCGCTTCCGGAAGACCCACTCGAACGTCGACGCCGGAATCACGGAGAGACAACGCGTGGGCGTGTCCTTGGCTGCCGAAGCCGAGGACGGCGACATTGCGCCCTTGGATCAGGGAAAGGTCCGCGTCCTTGTCGTAGAACATCTGTGCTGGCACGTGTGCCTCCTCAGGAAAGTCGGGCGAGAGTCAAGGTATCGGATGGTCAGACGGCCCGAATGGCCTTCGGCCGTTCGGGCCGGGAGTTGCGATCAGTCATCGACCGGTTGCCGCGGCCGAGGGCGACCAGTCCCGACTGCACCAGCTCACGGATGCCGTACGGCTGGAAGAGCTCGAGCAGCGCGGCCAGTTTGGCCGGACTGCCGGTGGCTTCGACCGTGATCACCTCGGCGGTCAGGTCGACCGCCTTGGCGCCGAACAGCCCGATGATCTCGATCAGCTGGCCTCGGGTCTCCGGCGTGGCCCGGACCTTCACCAAGATCAACTCGCGGCGGATCGCGCTCTGCTCCAGTTCGACGATCTTGAGCACCTCCACCAGCTTGTTGAGTTGCTTGGTGATCTGTTCGAGCACAACGTCCTCGACGGCCACGGCCAGGGTGATCCTGGACATGTGGGGGTACTCGGTGGGGCCGACCGCCAGCGACTCGATGTTGTAGCCCCGCCGGGAGATCAGGCTGGACACCCGGGCCAGTACGCCGGGCTTGTTCTCCACCAGGACGCTGAGCGTATGAGTGTTCACGTCAGCCATGCCGCCTGCTCCTCTCGTGCCGTCGTCGCGCGGCCCGGCGATCGGTTGAGCCGGACCCCGACGCTGCGTTCACAGCGTCTCTCCGTCCCACTTCGGCGCCATGTCACGGGCGACCTTGATCTCGTCGTTGCTGGTGCCCGCCGCAACCATCGGCCAGACCATGGCGTCCTTGTGCACCACGAACTCCACGACGACCGGGGTGTCATTGATCGACAACGCCTTTTCGATCACCGGATCGACGTCCTCCGGCTGTTCCGCTCGTAGCCCCACACATCCCATGGCCTCAGCGAGCTTTCCGAAGTCCGGGATGCGGTTGGTCTTCAAGTCGGTGTTGGAGTAGCGGCTGTCGTAGAACAGGGTCTGCCACTGCCGGACCATGCCCAGGCTCTGGTTGTTGATCACAGCGATCTTGATCGGGATGCCCTCCAGCGCGCAGGTGACCAGCTCTTGGTTGGTCATCTGGAAGCAGCCGTCGCCGTCGATACCCCAGACGATCGAGTCGGGCCGGCCGACTTTGGCTCCCATCGCGGCAGGCACGCAGTAGCCCATGGTGCCGAGCCCGCCGGAGTTGAGCCAACGACCGGGCAGTTCCCACGGCAGGAAGTGCGACGCCCACATCTGGTGCTGGCCCACACCGGCTGCATAGTAGGCGTCGGGCCCGGTCAGATCACCGATCCGCTTGATCACATGCTGCGGCGACAGCTCACCGCCGGACGGCAGGTCGTAACCAGTCGGATAACGCAGCTTCAGATCCTTCAGGTAGCGGACCCAGTCACCGATGTCTGGCAACCCATCCCCAGCCCTCAACATCGCGGTCAACTCCGCGATCACTTCCTTGCAGTCGCCCACGATCGGCACGTCCGCCACCCGGTTCTTCGAGATCTCGGCGGGATCGATGTCGGCGTGAATCACCTTGGCCAGGGGCGCAAAACTGGACAGCTGTCCAGTGACCCGATCGTCGAATCGGGCGCCGAGGGAGATCAGCAGATCGCTGCGCTGCAGCGCGCCGACGGCGGCGACCGTGCCGTGCATCCCCGGCATGCCCATGTTCTGCGGGTGGCTGTCCGGGAAAACCCCGCGTGCCATCAAGGTGGTGACCACCGGAATCCCGGTCAGCTCGGCGAGCTGGGCCAGCTCCTTCCATGCGGTCGCCTTGACCACACCGCCACCGACGTAGAGCACCGGCCGGCGGGACTCGGAAATAAGCTTGGCCGCCTCGCGGACTTGCTTGGCGTGCGGCTTGATGACCGGGCGATAGCCGGGCAGATCGAGCTGGCGGGGCCACTCGAAGCGAGTGCGGGCCTGCAGCGCATCCTTGGTGATGTCCACCAGCACCGGACCTGGCCGTCCCGTGCCGGCGATGTGGAACGCGGCTGCCATGGCGGGCGCGATGTCGTGGGCCTTTGTCACCAGGAAGCTGTGCTTGGTGATCGGCATCGTGATGCCGCGGATGTCGGCTTCCTGAAAGGCGTCAGTGCCAATGGCGGCGCTGCCCACCTGCCCGGTGATGGCGACGATCGGGACGGAGTCCATGTGGGCGTCCGCGATGGGGGTGACGAGGTTGGTGGCACCGGGACCGGAGGTCGCCATGCAGACCCCCACCTTGCCGGTCACCATCGCGTAGCCCTCGGCCGCGTGTCCAGCGCCCTGTTCGTGGCGCACGAGGATGTGGCGGACCTTCGGCGAATCGTAGAGCGGGTCGTATGCGGGGAGGATCGCTCCACCAGGGATGCCGAAAACGGTGTCGGCACCGACGTTCTCCAGGGATCTCACCAGCGATTGGGCACCGGTAAGCTCGTCGGCCGGTTCGGCTTCCTGATCAGAGACGGAAGCCGCCGGAGTCTTCGCCATCGTGTTCTCCTTGCCGATCTTGGATCATGCATGCGGATCGTACGCCCGCGGTCACAGCTCTCGTACCAAGAAAAAACCCCCGCCGCCGGGAGGCAGACGAGGGAGCGTGTCGGGAATGAGCTGAACTCAGCCGACACGCTGTCTTACGACGAGAATGAGCACCGAACGCACCCGCCAACCTTCCCGCAGGTTGCTTGTCCAGTCAATTTCATCTTGGTATCCGGAAGGACGTTAGGCAGCCCTAGCAAGCGGGCGAGTAGAAGTCCTCAAGCGGACGTATCGTCGAGCTGATGCTTCGTCCCACCGTAGGACTTGCCGTGTTAGCCCTGGCTGCTGGGTGCAGCGTCGACTCGCCGCCGGTTGTGCCAGATAGCTCCTCCGTAGCCTCGAGCTCGCCAGCTGCCACCGCCGCGCCGACGATCAGCACTGCCAGTCCTCAACCGCGACGGTCGGTGACGTCGACACCGAGTGAACCGCGCCGACCCACGATGGACGCCGACGCAGCGCTCCGTGATGTGCGCACGCTGGCCGGCGACATCGGCCCCCGAGAGGCAACGTCTGAGAACTTCGCCGAAGCCGCGGATCTGGTGCACGCCAGGTTCGCGCGACTGGGCTACGACGTGCGGCGAACGACGGTCAGGGTTCCTGCCGGGAGCTCCTGGGGGACCCCAGTCCGGAGTGGTAAGTCCGCTAACGTCGTCGCGGAACCGGCCGGATTCGATCCCCGCAAGCCCTATGTCGTCGTGGGCGCTCACCTCGACACGGTGCCCTCGGCGCCGGGCGCAGAGGACAACGCTTCGGGCATTGCGGTCCTGCTGCAGCTAGCCCGGATGGCGGCTCAGCAGCCACCGGGTCTGCCGGTGCAATTCATTGCGTTCGGCGCCGAAGAGCCGCGCGGATCTGGCGACGCCTCGCACCATTTCGGCTCTCGACAGCTTCTGGCCGGCATGGCTGCCGCTGAGCGCCGGGCCGTACGAGCGATGGTCTCACTCGACCGGGTCGGTGTGCGCGCCTCGTACGTGCCGGTGTGCTCGGCCGATGACTCCGGAAACCAGCTTCGCGATGCCCTTCGCTCAGCGGCCCGCCGCGCCGACACCAGCACTCGGTCATGTCTCAACCGGGCAAGCGACCACTGGTCGTACGCCAAGAACGGCATTCCCGCCGTGCGCTTGGGCAGCATCCCCTACGCCGGCTATCACTCGCCGCGTGATGTGCCGTCAGTGGTCGACCGCCGACAGCTCGGCCGGGTTGGACGGATGACGTGGGCCTGGTTGCGCGACGTGGAGTGATCAGGGGACGGCGAACGGACCACGGCTGGTGCTCCACACGTCGGCCACAATCCGGGTAGCCCTCCGGCCCGTCGCGAGCCGTGGCGTGAACTGGTCGTCGATGACATAGGGGACGGCTTCGACAGCCTTCACCTGCCCACCCCAGAGGACGACCTCGAGAACAACCCCCTCCCGGGTCTTGGTCTGGAAATCCATGTCGAAGACGAAATTGCCGAGGGAGTGCACCACGACCGCTTTCTCTGCCATCTCCCAGCCCTGCACCCAGTGAGGATGGCCGCCGATGACCAGATCTGCCCCAGCCCTGGCGAACGCTCGGGCTGCTGTGCGCTGGCTCGGCTCCGGCCGATGCGTGTACTGCGTTCCCCAGTGCGTCAGCACGACGACGGTGTCCACCCGCCGAGCTAGCCCGCCGATATCGGAGGTGATCCGGCGGAGATCGCCGCCATCCAGCGGACCCGTTCTGGGCGGCATGTCCAGCCGGTTCGTGCCCGGCCGCGACGACGTGGCCGCCGGGGACTCACCGATGGAGTCAGTGGCAAGGAAGCCGATCCGCACGCCGCCGCGTTCGAGGATGACGGGTCGGCGCGCCCGCTCGGCATTGGGGCCGGCGCCGACCGTCGCGATCTTGCTGTCGGCGAACCGGTCGAGTGTCTGCCGCAGCGCTCGCTCGCCGTAGTCGCCGACGTGATTGTTGGCCAGCGACAGGACGTCGAATCCGGCCGCTCGCAGACCTGGCAGCACCCGTCGGCTCGCCGCAAAGGAGTCGCCACCCTGGGTGGGCGAACCGTCGGTGGACAACGTCGCCTCGAAATTGCCCACCGTGACGTCCGCCGCGGCAAGCCGGTCGGACAGCGGGCGAAGCGGCGCGCCTGGATCGTCGGCGTGGCGACGTCCTACCCGGCGCCCCAACATCACATCGCCGACCGCGGCAAGCGTGGTGACTTGTGGGAGGCGAGAGGACCAGGCGATCTCGAGCGGATAGGTCTGCGGGTCGCGCAGCGGATGCCGTCCACCAACGGTCAGCACGCGTACGGTTGGGTCCACCGCTTCGGCCGGAATGATCCCGAGCACGTCCTGACTCTCCCGGACGGCACGGAGGACTGATCCAGGACCACCGGTCTGGGTCGTGAGCACACGCATCCGACCGCCGGGCTGCCCGATCGCTGCCCAGCGCGTCCCACCTTCGGCCACGAGTCCGCGGGCGCTGGCAACAGGCACATCAGCAACCGCCCGAGTAGTCTGCACGATCAGGGCCAGCGGCATCTGGAATCGAGGCCGGCTATCAGTGCCGCTGGGCTCCGGCGGCGTCGGTGAGGTCCCGGCCAAGGCCGAACTGGCGGCCGGCAGAGGTGTCGGGACGGGGACAGCCGGCTCGGCCGAACACCCGGCGAGCACCATGACCAACCCAACCGGCCAGAACCGTGCCATGGCGCCCAGAGTAGGAGCCGACCCCAGCTCGAGCACTGCTCAGCCGAGCAGCCTGGCCTGAATCGCTCCCGGGAACCGCACGGTGAAACGAGTCTCGGCCACCAACGCCTTGAGCTCGGTGACCCGCGCCTGCACTTCTCGTCGACGAGTCACAGCCACCCGCTCGAAGTAATGCGTCCGGATCTCCCCCTGGCGGTCTTGGGCCCAGGCGCCAACCACCCGGCCATCGACCCAGATGCTGGGGCCCGCGTTGCCGTTGCGATCGAACGCCTCCGCCGCGGCTGCCGGCAAGTACCAGCCGCGGGACTTCCAGCCCATGGTGGTCGGATCCAAGCTGGGCAGCACCGCCACCCACGGTTCCGCGACAGCCGGGCCGGGATCATCCCGAGCCAACCAGCCGACCCCACCGTCGACGCCGGTCTCGACCGCTCCGCAGTCCGCCAGAGCCTGCTTGGTCCGGGCGACCGTCCAGCCCATCCACCACTGCAGATCGGATGTGGTTGCCGGACCGAAACGCCGCAACCACCGCCCAGCCAGCTCAGCTGCCGCTTGGCGCGGTTGGTGATCACCCAGACCACCGGGCAGCCAGAAATCGGCCGCGGCGTAGCGATAGGCGCCGTTGATCCAGCTGCCCACCGGTTTGCCGCGCAACAGCTTCCCCTGCAGGCAGAGCGCCAGCAGCACACGGACGTGCGCCGACTGGGTCGCCGCCCACTTCTTCCCGGGCGACAACTGCAGTGGGTGGCGCAGCGCCTCGACCCGCTGACCCAGCTCCCTAGCTGTGCTCGGTCCATGCTCATGGAGGTCGGCGAGCACCTGCTCGGCAGCGTCGTCGAGCCATCGCTCGGGATCGTCGATGCCGCTGGCGGCCAGCAACGCTGCCGTGCGGCGGCGCTCGCCCGGAATCAGGTCACGGGTCGCCGCCGCGTGGATGAGCCGGACGACCTCCGGCGTGCTCACCCAGAGCGTGCGTCGCATCCCGTGATGGCGAATCAGGCTGCGATCCTCGTAGAGCGCCTTGTCGACCGCGGCCAGAGATGGCGATCTCATCCTGGCGGTGGCCGAGAGGTACACCGTCACCGGATCGGAGGAGTGCAAGGCGACCAGGTCGTCGGCGATCTGCGGTAGGTCGTCGATCCGACTGCTCGGCACCAGACGATGACGCACGGCCAGTCGATTCCGACGTTCCTCGGCGTCGATCACCTCGACCAACCACTCAGCTGCAGACGGCGCCGACGTTGGCAGACTGGACAAGCTTGACGTACTTGGCCAACACGCCGCGGGGAGCAGGCGGGCGGCCCGGGCTCCAGGAGGCGCGGCGGACCTGCAGCACGGATTCGTCGACCTGCAGATCAAGTCGGCCACCGGCCACATCGAGCACGATCTGGTCGCCGTCCTCGACGAACGCGATCGGGCCGCCTTCGGTGGCCTCCGGAGCGATGTGGCCGACGCACAGGCCAGTCGTACCGCCCGAGAACCGGCCATCGGTGATCAACATGACGTCCTTCCCGAGACCGGCACCTTTGATCGCCGCGGTGATTGCGAGCATCTCGCGCATGCCAGGCCCGCCCTTCGGCCCTTCGTAGCGGATGACGACCACGTCGCCCATTTGGATCGTGCCGTCCTCCAACGCATCCATCGCGGCCCGTTCCCCGTCGAAGACCCGAGCGGTTCCGCGCCACACCGACGTGTCAAAGCCCGCACTCTTGACCACCGCCCCGTCAGGGGCAAGCGAGCCGCGCAGGATGGTGATGCCGCCGGTCGGATGGATGGGATTGTCCAGTGCGCGAACGATGGTGCCATCGACGTCCGGCGGTGCCAGATCCGCCAGATTCTCGGCCATGGTGCGGCCCGTGACAGTCAGGCAGTCCCCGTTCATCAATCCGGCGTCCAGCAGGGCCTTCATCACGACCGGCACCCCTCCGACCCGGTCTACATCGTTCATGACGTACCGGCCGAACGGCTTGAGGTCGCCCAGATGCGGCACTCTGCGGCCCACCCGGACGAAGTCGTCCAGCGTCAGGTCGACGTCGGCCTCGTTGGCGATGGCCAGCAGGTGCAAGACCGCATTGGTGGAGCCGCCGAACGCCATGGTCACGGCGATAGCGTTCTCGAATGCCTGCTTGGTGAGGATTTGGCGGGCGGTGATGCCCTTCCTCAGCAGCTCGACCGCCGCCATGCCGCTGCGCCGGGCGAAC
>DATFQP010000422.1:0-5828 GCA_035264145.1 Propionibacteriaceae bacterium | reverse complement strand
TCTTTCAGGGAGAGGCCAATCGCGGCAAAGGCACCCGCCCGCACCAGGTGGTGTTCACCGTGACCGACCTGGTGAAGATGATCAATGGCGTATCCACGGTCGTCCTGTGGGACCGAGACATCAACGAAGGGGAGTTGGAGGAAGCGGAGCTCGCTTTTCAATCGCAAGACAACGACGGGAACGTCTGGCTGCTCGGTGAATACCCGGAGGAGTACGAGGATGGGAAGTTCAAGGGCGCGGAGGACACCTGGATATCCGGTCTCGAGGGCGCCAAGCCCGGCGTGCTGATGCGAGCGAACCCTCGACCCGGGACCTCGAGCTACCTGCAGGGGCTGGCCCCTGACATTGAGTTCCAGGATCGAGCCAAGGTGTCCAAGACCGGACTGCGGACCTGTGTGCCGGTCCAGTGCTACGACGACGTGCTGCTGATCGATGAATGGAATCCGCTGGAGCCGGAGGACGGGCACCAGCTGAAGTACTTCGCGAGCGGCGTCGGCAACGTCCGGGTCGGAGCTGTCGATGACCCCGAGGCCGAGAAGCTAGTGCTTACCAAGGTCGTCCAGCTGGACGAAACCCAGCTGGCGAAGGCCCGCTCGGAGGCGCTGAAACTGGAGCGGCACGCATATGAGGTCAGCGCCAAGCTGTACGGCCGGACGACGCCGGCTACGCAGAGCAAGTAGATGTCAGTGGCTGTCGCGCTCCGCCTCCAGCGCAACGGTGAAGAAGTGTCAAACCTGACATGTGCAGAGGCTGCGCGCGTTGCTCAAGGCGTCGTCACTGTCTGTCATGGGTTCAGCGGCAGTGATCCGTGGGGTGCTGTCGTGGTCTTCGAGAATCGGGACGGCCAATTCACCCTGCTCACGGCATACCGTCCTGCGGTCCGCCGGGGATTGCCGTGAACTAGTCTCCTTTCCGCGGAACTGCCGCATTCTGGCGAGGAGATGTCATGGCGACGCCAAGTCCGGGCTATTCGATCACCGTACGGGTGGAGGCCCCCACTGATCCCGGAGCGACGGCACGCTTGTCGGGGGTCGTCGCTGAGGCCGGCGGAGCGATCACAGCGTTGGACGTCGCAGAGTCTCGCCACGACATGCTGGTCGTCGACGTGAGTTGCAACGCCAGCGATGTGGAGCACTCGGAGTCGATCACCAAAGCGATCGCTGCGCTGCCTGGGTTCAGCGTTCGCAAGGTCTCCGATCGCACATTCCTGCTACACCTCGGCGGCAAGATCGAGGTCAACCCCAAGGTGGCCCTGAAGCACCGTGACGATCTGTCCCGCGCCTACACCCCGGGGGTGGCTCGAGTGTGTCTCGCGATCGCGGAGAACCCGGCCGACGCTCGACGGCTCACGATCAAGCGGAACACGGTTGCGGTGGTCACCGACGGGTCGGCAGTTCTCGGTTTGGGCAACATCGGCCCAGCCGCCGCGTTGCCGGTGATGGAGGGTAAGGCGGCGCTGTTCAAACGATTCGCCGGCGTCGACGCCTGGCCGGTATGCCTGGACACGCAGGACTCGGACAAGATTGTCGAGATCGTCAAGGCCATTGCGCCTGTGTACGGTGGCGTGAATCTGGAGGACATCTCTGCACCGCGCTGCTTCGAGATCGAGGAGCGGCTGCGGGCGGAGCTGGACATCCCGGTATTTCACGATGATCAACACGGCACGGCCATCGTCGTGCTCGCCGCCTTGATCAATGCGCTCCGCGTGGTGGACAAGGACATTGCCGACGTGTCGTTCGTGGTTTCCGGTGTCGGCGCCGCGGGCTCCGCCATCATCCGGTTACTCAAACGGCAGGGTGCGACCAAGATCATCGGGGTCGACCGCGCCGGTGCGGTGCACGACGCCCCCGAGGGATCGTCAGCGATGCGACGGTGGCTGGTGGAAAACACCAACGCCGATAAGCGCTCCGGCACCCTGAAGGAGGTGCTCGTCGGGGCCGATGTGTTCATCGGCGTCTCCGCTCCGAACATCTTGGACGGCAACGACATCTCCCGCATGGCAGACAGGGCCGTTGTCTTCGGCCTCGCCAACCCAATCCCCGAGGTGGATCCGATGGAGGCCCAGCGCTACGCCGCCGTCGTGGCGACTGGGCGCAGTGACTTCCCCAATCAGATCAACAACGTGCTCGCCTTCCCTGGCTTTTTCCGCGGTCTGCTGGACGGTGCGCTGTGCGACATCACCGACGAGATGCTGTCCGCGGCCGCCAACGCCATTGCGGACCAGGTCCACCCCGACGAGCTCAACCCCAGCTACATCATCCCGAGCGTGTTCGATGCCTCCGTGGCGCCGGCTGTGGCCGCGGCCGTCCGGAACGTCGGCACCTCGGCCTGATGTCCCGTCAGCTGATGAAGTTGATCAAGCTGTCGGCGACCGCCCGCGGATTCTCTTCAGCCACGTGGTGGCCCGAGTCGATGGCCCTGCCGCGCAGATCGGTCGCCCACGTTCGCCAAATGGCGAGCGGATCACCGTAGAGAAGCTCCATGTCGTCCCGAGCCGACCACAAGAACAGGGTGGGACAGGTGATCTTGCGCCCGGTTGACCGATCCACCAGATCATGCTCTCGATCAATGCCCAGTCCGGCGCGGTAATCCTCCAGCATCGCCCGTACCGTCTGCGGGTCATTGATCGCCTCGACCAGTTCCGCGTAGTTCTCGGCGCCCATGAGCTGGGGATCCGGTCGGTACCACGCCAGTGGATCGGCGTTGATCACCCGCTCCGGCGTCTCCGGCTGAGCAAAGAAGAACCAGTGATACCAGCGCTGCGCAAACCGCGCGTCGCACCGTTCCAGCGCGTCAAGAATCGGTATGCCGTCTATCACGGCCAATTCGCGGACCACCGCCGGATGGTCGAGGGCCATCCGAAAAACCACATAGCACCCGCGGTCGTGACCTGCCGCGGCGAAGCGTTCGTGGCCGAGGACGCCCATCAGCTCGACCAGCTTGTCGGCTACCGCCCGCTTCGACTGCTGGTGGTGATCGGCAGCCACCTCCGGTTTGCTCGACTTGCCATACCCGGGCATGTCGGGACAGATGACAGAGTGGCCGGCCGCTGCCAGTCGGGGCGCGACGCGATGCCATGTCGCCCCCGTCCGGGGATGACCGTGGACCAGCAGCACAGGCGGACCGTAACCACCAAACCGCACCCGCAGCCGGCCCTCGCTGAGATCGATCACTTCGTCGCGGAAGCCCTCGAACACGTCCTCGACGCTATCGTTCCGAGCTCCTCACCCCCGGCGTGCGTGCAGCAGTTGATCTAGCTGGTCGTCCGCCGCCCCTCAACAAGCTCACGGATGTTGCTCGACAAGGTCGTGAGCGAGTTCACCTGCCGGGATGTAGGACTCATACCACCGGCATGATGGGGACCGACACTGGTTTGGGTCATCCTTGCCCTTCACCCACATTCCGTTGGAGCACGCATGTCCACCTCGACAGCGCCCGCCGAAACCCCCGCCCCGGCCCCGGATGCGCGCCCAGCAGGTGAGGAGGATTTCACCGCCGTCGACGCATGGTGGCGGGCCTGCAACTACTTGACGATCGGGCAGATCTACCTGCAGGAGAATCCGCTGCTGACCCGATCGCTGAGCGCCGACGACATCAAGCCCCGGCTGCTCGGTCACTGGGGTACGAGCCCGGGGCTTTCCTTCATCTACGCGCATGTCTCACGACTCATTCAGCAGACGGGTCAGGCATGTCTCTACTTCGCCGGCCCCGGTCACGGCGGTCCGGCGCTGGTTGCGGCCGGCTGGCTGGAGGGTACGTACAGCGAGATCTATCCGGCCGTCAGTCAAGACTTGGGAGGGATGCGCCGGCTGTTCCGCCAGTTCTCCTCCCCCGGCGGCGTGCCGAGCCACGTGTCCGTGCCGACCCCGGGCTCTATTCACGAAGGTGGCGAACTCGGTTACGTCCTCGTCCACGCCTTCGGTGCCGTGATGGACAACCCCGACCTCTTGGCTATCGCCGTGGTCGGCGACGGCGAGGCCGAGACCGGGCCCCTGGAAGGGTCCTGGAAAGGCATCTCGTTCCTCGACCCCACCCACGATGGGGCCGTGCTGCCGATCCTGCACCTCAACGACGCCAAGATCTCCGGCCCAACGGTCCTCGGCCGCAAGCCACCAGAGGAGGTGCGCGCGCTGCTGTCCGGACACGGCTACCAGGTGATCGAAGTGACCGGGGACGACCTGCCTGGCATGCATGTGCGGTTCGCCCAGGCTCTAGCCGACGCCCATTCGCGGATCCGGGACATCCAGACTCAAGCCCGCGGGGCAGGGGGCGTCGAGTCGCGGCCGACCTGGCCCTTGTTGGTCTTACGGACGCCCAAGGGATGGACCGGACCCGCAATGGTAGACGGGATAAGGGTCATCGGTACCTACCGTTCTCACCAGGTGCCGCTGGCGGGTGTCAAGAACGACCCCGATCACCGAGCCCTCCTAGAAGAGTGGCTCCGCTCCTACCGTCCGGAGGAGCTCTTCGATGGTGATGGATCCCCCAACGAGCAGGTTCGCTCGGCCAGTGCGTCGGGAGAGCTGAGAATGAGCGCCACTCCGTACGCGAACGGAGGGCTCCTGACCCGCGACCTCGACCTGCCCGACTTCCGCAACTTCGCCGTCACGATGAAGTCGCCCGGCATGCTGGTCGAATCGACCCGGCGGCTCGGACAGATGTGTGCGGAGATCTACCGCCGGAATCCGGACAACTTCCGGCTCTTCTGCCCAGACGAGACCAACAGCAACCGGCTGGGCGCGGTGTTCGAGGCGTCGGACCGAGGCTTCATGGAGCGCCTCGGCCCGGACGACACCGCAATCTCGCAGCACGGCCGGGTGCTGGAGGTGCTCAGCGAGCACAACTGCCACGGCTGGCTGGAGGGTTACACCTTGACCGGACGGCACGGGCTCTTCGCCACGTACGAGGCCTTTGCGATGGTGTCGGCGTCGCAGACGGTGCAACACAGCAAGTGGCTGGAAGAAGCTAACCACCTGCCGTGGCGAGCCAAAGTTCCGAGCTTGAACATCTTGCTCACCTCGACCGCCTGGCGCAACGACCACAACGGTTTCTCCCATCAGGGACCGGGCCTGATCCAAATCATGATCACTCATCGGGGCGAGGTCTCGCGGGTCTATCTGCCACCGGACGCCAACTGCCTGCTGTCGGTAGCGAACCACTGCCTGCGGTCACGCTCCTACGTGAACCTCATCGTGATCGACAAGCAGCCGCAACCGCAGTGGCTATCCATCGAGGAGGCGATCGAGCACTGCCGCAAGGGCGCGGACATCTGGCCCTGGGCGGGGACGGACAACTTCCGAGACGACCCCGACATCGTGCTGGCCTGCGCAGGAGACATCGTGACCATGGAAACCATGGCGGCGGCCGAGATTCTGCGGGACCGGCTGCCCGGAATGCGGGTCAGGGTGGTCAACGTAGTCGACCTGATGTGCCTCCCTCGGCCGCAGGACCACCCGCACGGGCTGCCAGACACCTACTTCCGGGAGCTGTTCACCGATCATGTGGACGTCGTGTTCTCCTTCCACGGCTTCCCCGGAGCCATTCACCAGCTGGTGCACGGACGGCCTGACGTTGACCGGTTCCATGTGCGCGGGTTCATCGAGCAAGGCACGACAACGACGCCGTTCGACATGACCGTGAAAAACAAGGCCTCCCGCTACCACCTGGTGATGGATGCGATCAACAACTCCAAACGAACACCGGCCGGCGCAACCGACCTGATGACCTGGTGCCGGACCCAACTCCTGGATCATGATGCTTACGTGGTCGAGCACCTGGAGGACCTGCCGGAGATCCGCGACTGGAGATGGCATCGGCCGAATGGCTGA
>DATFQP010000421.1:0-8894 GCA_035264145.1 Propionibacteriaceae bacterium | reverse complement strand
CACCGCCGAGTTGGTCGTTGTCGTCATCTCGTCAAGTCCGTCGTCGCCATGCATCACCAGGCCCTGGTTGCCGCGCGCGGCAAAGACTCCCGCCATCAACTCCGCCATTCGCGCGTCCGCGACACCCACCGCCTCCGCAATGGGCTGAGCAGGATTGGCCAACGGCCCGAGGAAGTTGAAGGTCGTCGGGATACCGAGTTCGCGCCGCGGCGCACCGGCAAAGCGCAAGGCAGGGTGATAGTGGGGTGCGAACAGGAATCCGATGCCGGTCTGCTGAATCACTGTCTGCTGATGCTCCGGCGCAAGATCCAGCACGACGCCCAGCGCTTCCAGCACGTCTGCCGCACCACAGGCCGATGAAGCTGAACGATTGCCATGCTTGACGACCCGAGCGCCGGCCGCAGCCATCACGATTGCGGCCATCGTGGAGACATTGACCGTACCGGCTCGATCGCCACCAGATCCCACGATGTCGACGGCGGGGCCCGGCACTTCGATCGGGGTGGCGAATTCGATCATGATGTCGGCCATGCCCAACAGCTCGGTGACGGTCTCCCCTTTACACCGCAACGCGACGACAAAGGCGGCAAGCTGAGCAGCCGTCGCGTCACCACGGAGAATCTGCTGCATGGCCCAACCGGTGGCCTCCGCGCTCTGATCCTCGCCGCGGACCAAGCCGGTCAAGAGCTCGGGCCAGCTCGTCACCGCCTCAACCACGGGTAGCGAGTGACGTGCCCACTCTCGGCCTCAGCAACGCTGCCACCGCCCCGGGCAGCCGCAGTGGATCGATCGGGTGCGCAAGGACGCCGTCAGCCCGCGACCAAGTAGCCAGCCAGGCGTCGTCCCGGCGGCCGGTCAACACCAGAATCGGCGGACACTTGGGGATCTCGTCCTTGAGTTGGCGGCACAGTCCCATGCCACCGGGAACCGCTTCACCGTCCAAGATGGCCAGGTCGATCCCCCCACCGTCCATCGCCGCGATCACAGCCGGCTGGGTCGCCACCTCGACGACTCGTACGGGGGGCAGGTCGGCCGCCACTTTCCGACCGAGCGCGAGCCGGACATTCTCCCGGACGGTCCGGTCGGACGCATAGAGGAGGATGATCAACTCCTCGGGCCCCTGTGGGACTGATCGCTCAGCCCTCGGCTGGTCGCTTCTCATCGTCTGTTCATCCCCACATCTGTTTTGCACCCGGCGAAGCCGGTCGATCCTATCCCGGCGAGCCGATCCGCTGCCGAACCTGAGCCGGTCAAGTCGTTATCGGCAAAGTCGTGCCCAGGGGTGACCTCGGCAGGCCATACGGCAATAATGACCTCGTGGCCCTACACACCCATGCCGTGAGTGGCTCGATGACCAAGCCGGCCAGCGCTTTGCATCCGATTCCACAGGTTCGGCTGCGGGGCCGGGAGAACCGCCCGGACTTCGTCGCCGTCGGGACCATCATCTGGCTGGCGTCGGAGCTGATGTTCTTCGCCGCGCTGTTCGCGGCGTACTTCACGGTGCGCAACGTCTCCAACTCCCAGGCCGCCCAGCTTGGCGTCGACACGCTGTGGAACTTCGAAACCAACAAGTTGAACATTCCGTTCGCGATTCTGAACACCAGCGTCCTGGTGGCCAGCTCCTTCACGTGTCAGATGGGCGTCTTCGCGGCGGAGCGGGGCCAGGTGAAGCGGACCGGTTCCGTGGCCGCCATTCGGCAGTGGGGTCTGCGTGAGTGGTACATCCTGACGTACTTGATGGGTGCCTTCTTCATCGGCGGCCAGGTCTACGAGTACGCGGCGTTGTTCTCGGAGAATCTGACGATGTCCAGCAGCGTCTACGGATCTCTTTTCTTCCTGGCCACCGGCTTCCACGGGCTTCACGTGACGGGTGGTCTGGTCGCCTTCGTCCTGCTGCTCGGTCGCACCTTTCTGGCCCGTACTTTTACTCACGAGCAAGCCGTCAGCGCCGTTGTAGTGTCCTACTACTGGCACTTCGTCGACGTGGTTTGGATTGCGTTGTTCGGTGTGATCTACATCCTGCAGTAGCGCTGCATCTGTCAGCCGAAAGACAACCGAATAGCCCAGTAGCGAACGCAAACGAGAGGGTCCACGTGCGATTCCTGTCTTCGAGAAGAAGGCACCCAGCCGCCAAGGTGCTGCTGTTGTTGTTCGCGCTGTTCGTCCTGAGCGTCCTGTACAACACCCTGGCCCCGGTCCAGCGGGTGTCCGCCGATAATGGGAACAGTCAGCACGTGGCCGAGGGTAAGGCCCTGTTCGCTGTCGGTTGTGCTTCCTGCCACGGGCTGAACGGGGAAGGTCAGACAACTGACACAATCCAAGGACCCTCGTTGATCGGCGTCGGGCCGGCCGCGGTCGACTTCCAGGTCTCAACGGGCCGGATGCCGATGGCTCGACCCGGCGACCAGGCACCGGTCAAGCCGAATCGATACTCCGAGGAGGAGATCGCTGCGCTGGCCGCCTATGTGGGATCGCTTGGACCCGGTCCTGCCATTCCGACCGAGGCCGACTACAGCCCGGAGAACCTCACCGATGAAGACCTTGCCCGTGGCGGCGAGCTCTTCCGTACCAACTGCTCCGCGTGCCACAACTTCGAAGGCGCCGGCGGCGCGCTGCCCAACGGCAAGTACGCGCCGTCCCTCGAGGGCCTGAGTGGCAAGCGCCTGTACGAGGCCATGGTCACCGGACCTCAGCAGATGCCCGTCTTCTCCGACGAGGTGCTGCGACCCGAGGACAAGCGGGCGATCATCGGCTACCTCACCGAGCTCCACAATCGGCCCAGTGACGGCGGCCTCGCGCTCGGCGGCCTTGGGCCGGTGAGCGAAGGATTGTGGGGCTGGATCATAGGGCTCGGTTCCCTCGTCGGGTTTGCCATCTGGATCGCTGCCAAGGGGGCGAAGGCTAAGTGAGTGAAGATACAGGCGCCAGTCCGATCCACGCCAGCAGCGATCACCACGGCCATGAGCTGACTGAAGCCGACGAGGCGCGTTACCCGGTGCCCGATCCGGGACATCCGGAGCATCTGCCGCGCTTGGCCGATGTCGATCCCAAGGCCGCCGATCGTGCCACCCGGCAGGTCGCCTTCTTCTTCGGCATGGTTCCACTCCTGGCTATCGGGTTCGCCGTTGTCTACTTCGCCGTGCCGGGGGACTGGTTCTTCGACTTCGGGCCGTTGCGGGCCAACGCCAGGAATCTCGGGCTCGGACTCACCTTCGGGTTTTCGCTGCTGTTCATCGGGATCGGAGCAGTGCAATGGGCTCGGATGCTGATGAGCGACGAGGAGATGGTCGATCTCCGGCACGGCGCCACGTCGAAGCCGGAAGACCAGAAGTGGATGCTCACCGAGCTCGACAAGGTGGTCGACGAATCGAAGCTCACCCGGCGCAAAGTGATCGGTCGCAGCTTGCTCGGCGCCTTGGCTTTTGTCTTCGTTCCCATGCTTGTCGGCCTCGCTGATCTTGGCCCGTGGCCCACCAAGAAGAAGCGAGCGGCGACGATCGAAAAGACCCTCTGGGCCGAAGGGGTCCGGCTGGTCAACGACGTCACGTTCGAGCCGATCAAGCCCGAGGATGTCGAAATCGGTCAGCTGATCAACGGCGAGCCGGCGAACCTGAAGGACCTCGAGGGTACGGAGTTCATCACCCAGAAGGCAAAGGCCGCGATCGTCGTCGTTCGGATGGATCCGAACACGATCAAGATCCCCGCGTCTCGTAGCGACTGGCACGTCGGTGGAATCCTGTGCTACTCCAAGATCTGCACGCATGTGGGCTGCCCAATCAGCCTCTGGGAGCAGCAGACCCACCACCTGCTCTGCCCTTGCCACCAGTCGACCTTCGACCTCGGCAACTCGGGTGTGGTCGTCTTCGGCCCTGCTGCGCGCTCGCTGCCGCAGCTGCCGATCACCATTGACGGCGAGGGATACTTGGTGGCACGCAGTGACTTCACAGTTCCCGTAGGGCCGAGCTTCTTCGAACGAGATTCGCGGCACGACTTTGAAGAAGGTGACAACTAATGGCAGAGCCGGCCATCACGGTACCTGGGAGCCCTGCTGTCGAGGCCGAGGTTCCCAAGAAACAAATAGGCCCTGTTTTCAGGGTTGCGCGCGGACCCGTGAAGTGGGCGGACGAGCGAATCGGCGTTGCTGGCCTGCTCCGACCGTTCTTCCGCAAGGTTTTTCCGGATCACTGGTCATTCCTGCTGGGTGAGATCGCGCTGTACTCCTTCATCGTCCTGCTCCTGTCCGGCGTCTTCCTCACCATCTGGTTCAAGCCATCGATGGCCGAGATCGAGTACGAGGGCACGTATCAGCTACTTCGCGGGTTGCCCATGTCCGAGGCGTACGCATCGACGCTGAGCCTGTCGTTCGACATTCGCGGCGGCCTGCTGCTCCGGCAGATGCATCACTGGGCAGCCGCGCTCTTCGTCGCCGCCATGCTGGCACATAGCCTTCGAATCTTCTTCACCGGTGCGTTCCGCAAGCCTCGGGAGCTCAACTGGGTGATCGGCGTTGGCCTGCTGGCCTTGGGCATCTTCGAGGGCTTTTTCGGGTACTCCTTGCCAGACGACCTGCTGTCGGGCACCGGCCTGCGCTTCCTCGATGGTGCCGTCCGGGCTACCCCGGTGATCGGTACGTGGGCTGAGTTCTTTGTTTTCGGCGGCGAGTTCCCTGGCGATCTGATCGTCGCCCGGCTCTACATGTTGCATATCTTGCTGATACCGGCGCTGATCCTGGGACTGGTGGCCGCACACCTCGCCCTCGTGGTGTACCACAAGCACACCCAATATCCGGGTGCCGGTCGTACTGAGGACAGCGTGGTCGGTTATCCGGTCTTCCCGGTCTATGCGGCCAAAGCCGGCGGCTTCTTCTTCATCGTCTTCGGCGTCGTGACCTTGATGGGCGCGCTGATGCAGATCAACCCGGTCTGGGTCTTCGGCCCGTATAACCCGGCGCAAGTCACCGCCGGGTCCCAGCCCGACTGGTACATGGGATTCGCCGAGGGCGCCATCCGGATCATGCCCGGGCCGGGCTGGGAGTGGCATATCGGATCGACGACCTGGTCGTGGAATGTGTTCCTGCCCTTGGCCTTGCCCATGGCGCTGCTCTTCGGCGGCATGGCAATCTACCCGTTCATCGAGGCGTGGGTGACCGGCGACAAGTCCGAGCATCACTTGCTGGACCGTCCACGCAATAACCCGACCCGAACCGGGCTCGGTGTGGCGGCCATGACCTGGTTCGGAATGCTCTGGCTCGGCGGCGGTAACGACGTGATCGCCTCCCAGTTCGACGTTTCCCTGAACGCCGTGACGTACTTCCTGCGGGTCGCCGTATTCGTAGCGCCCGTGCTGGCGTTCTTGCTGGCCAAGCGGACCTGCATCGGTCTCCAGCGCGCCGATCACGATCGCCTCCTGCACGGTGCCGAAAGCGGTGTGATCGAACGGGATCCGTCCGGTCGATACTCCGAGCGGCACCGGCCGATCACCGTCGGCGAGCAGTTTGCCTTGACTCAGCATGCTGAGCAGGACGCTCTCGTGCCGGTGGCTGGGGACGGCGACGGCGAATACTCCGATCGTCAACTCAGAGTCGAACAGCTCCGGCGGCGGGCAACCCGCTTCTACTTCGCCGACACGCTGCGCAAACCGACCCGAGCAGAGCTGGAGGAGGCGGCTGCCCATCACCACCACCGCGCCAGTCATGAGTTGGGTGCCGGCCAGGGCAACGGTCATGGCGACGGTGACGGTCACGCTGAGATTGCCGGCACCGAGTCGGAGCACCTAGCTCCGTAGTTGTTCCTGCGTCCAAACGCACCCCGCGTCCTCAAAGACGCGGGGTGCGTGCGTTTCTGCCCTGTTTTGTGTGATCGATCACTCTTCGGCCAGTTCTGACAACGATTCCAGTCCGCTGACGTTGACACCACTGGACGAGACCGGGTCGCCGCTGCCTCCGGTCACCACGCCCGAGAGAAACCGAAGAAGATATGAGCATCGATCAACAGACCCGATCCGCCACCAACCCCAGTGAAACCGAAGCCCAACGACAAGCCGGCAGCAATGAGTCGGCCAAGAAGCGTGCCATCGATTTGTCGCCGTCTCAGGTTCTCGGCGGCGCCCTTGCCGCCATGACGGCCGCAGCGATCGGTTCTCGGCTCGGAGCGGCCGGCACGATCATTGGCGCCGCGGCGGCAAGTGTCGTGGCTGCCGTCGCCGGCGCGGTCTATACCGCCTCGCTGCGGCACACGCACGCTAAGGTCCGTACGGTGTGGAGCGGCCGGTGGAGCTCTATGCCGGCAACAGTCGAAGTGATGGGTGATCGCGCTGATGCCACCGCGGCCAATGCGGCCCCCCAGCACACCGCACCCCGACCTGCACCGCTGTTTCCAGGGCGTTGGAGAATCCCCTGGAAGCCAGCCGCGGTAGGCGCCTTACTGGCGTTCGGCATTGCCGCTGCAACACTCACCGGACTTGAGTTGATCTCCGGTCATGCGCTCTCCGGTGGCGAAGGCACGACGGTCACCCAGGTGACCCAACAAGACGCTGGCAGCGATCCCGTAAAGCCCGATCCGGAAACCGAGGGCAAGGACAAGACGCCAGCCCCGAGCTCCGAGTCAACCCAGAGTCCGGAGCCGAGCACGTCTCCATCCTCAAGTCCTGAGGAGACCACGCCGACGCCCGATCCTGAGCCAACGACGACCCCCATACCGACAGCCGGGCCGTCCTCCTCAGCGGCACCATCACCCAGCGGCTCGCCCTCGGGCTAGGGCGTGCAGCGGCTCAGGCGTGCAGCGGCTCAGGCGTGCAGCGGCTCACGCGGCCAGCGGCACGCCGTTGCCGATGGGGACGCTTTCGTCCTCGACCACCGGTCTCGGCGGCGTGCCATCGCCGAAGGGCGGCCCACCTAGCTGCTCCCTGCCGTGCGGAGCCGCCCAGCCGCTCAGGTCAGGCCCTTTCGGCACGATCTCGGTCGGATTGAGGTCGGTATGAACGATGTAATAGTGCCGTTTGATCTGGACGAAGTCGATGGTGTCGCCGAAGCCCGGCGTCTGGAACAGATCGCGGGCATAGGCCCAGAGCATGGGGAGTTCGCTCAGTTTGTGCCGGTTGCACTTGAAATGATTGTGGTACACGGCGTCGAACCGAACCAGTGTCGTGAAGAGCCGGACATCGGCCTCGGTGATGGAGTCCCCCATCAGGTAACGCTGACCGCGCAACCGCTCGGTGAGCCAATCGAGCCTGGTGAACAGGCGGTCGTACGCGGCTTCGTAAGCCTCCTGTGAGCCAGCGAAGCCGCACGAATACACGCCGTTATTGACGTCGCGATACACCAGCTCCATCACCTCGTCCATCTCTGATCGGAGCGCTGGGGGGTAGAGGTTTGGCGCGCCGGGACGGTGAAATTCCTGCCATTCGGTCGAGAAGTCCAGGGTCATCTGCTTGTAATCGTTGGTCACCACGGCTTTCGACAAGACGTCGACGATCGCCGGCACGGTTATCCCACGGTCGTAATCGGGAAAACGCGCGAAGTATGCCTGCTGGAGCCGCTCATATCCCAGCACAGGGTCGACGCCATTCGGATCGAGGTCGAAAGTCCAGCTCCGGCGGTCGTGGGTCGGTCCGCACATGGCCAGGGAGATGACGTTCTCCAGTCCCAGCAACCGCCGGACGATGACCGCCCGATTCGCCCACGGACAAGCCCGTGACACGACTAGCCGGTAACGGCCAGGTTCGATTGGATAGCCGTCGCTTCCATCTCGCGTTATGCGGGTCGCAATGTAGTTGGTGTCGCGGGTGAACTCGTCACCGGTTGGAACATTTCCCTTTGAGGTAGTAGAGGTTTCACTCACCTGACCAACCTACGTGGGGAATCGTCACGCCGACCGAGCGGCCGTACCGGGAGCTTCGACGCTGTACGGGACCTCGTCCTGCGGCCACAATGGACCGGTGCGATTTCTGAGACAACAGCCTTCCTACGACCTGACCTACTCCGACGTCTTCATGGTGCCGAGCCGCTCCGGAGTGAGTTCTCGGCTGTCAGTCGATCTGACCAGCACCGACGGCATCGGCACCACGCTTCCCCTTGTGGTGGCCAACATGACAGCGGTTTCGGGGCGACGGATGGCAGAAACCGTGGCCAGACGCGGCGGCGTGGCAATCCTTCCCCAAGACATTCCCGCCGATGTGGTGGCCAAGGTCGTCGGCAAGGTGAAGGCATCGCATCCAGTCTTCGACACAGCCGTGTCCGTGACGCCGGGCACGACCGTCGGCGAAGCCATGTCGCTGCTACCGAAGCGGGCTCACGGAGCGGTTGTCGTGGTTGAGGACGGCCAGCCGGTGGGCACGGTCACCCATACCGACGCTTCGGGGGTCGACCGATTCGCTCAAGTGCGCGATGTGATGTCCACCGACCTCCTTTGCGTGCCGCCGAATACCTCGCCGACCGAGATCTTCGAGTCGCTCACCTCCGGCCATCTCAACCTGGCGCTGGTGGTAGAAGGTGGCCGCCTGCTCGGCGTCTTGACGCGCAAGCACGCCCTCCGCTCGACCCTCTATCGACCGGCGCTGGACGCGCAGGGTGGGTTGATGATCGGCGCCGCGGTGGGCATCAACGGCGACGTCGCGGGTCGCGCGAAAGGTCTGCTGGATGCCGGAATCGACGTACTGGTCGTGGACACTGCTCACGGACATCAAGAGAGGATGCTGCAAACTCTCAAGTCCGTGCGGGAGGTCCGCGACCGGCTGAGCGATACCCAGGGCCGCAGGATACCGCTGGTAGCGGGCAATGTCGTTTCCGCCGAAGGAGTGATCGATCTGATCGACGCCGGAGCCGACGTCATCAAGGTCGGGGTAGGGCCAGGTGCGATGTGTACCACTCGGATGATGACCGGCGTCGGACGACCGCA
>DATFQP010000420.1:0-3032 GCA_035264145.1 Propionibacteriaceae bacterium | reverse complement strand
CTTCTCGAGGTCAGCGCGATCGGAGGGGGTTGCGGTAACAGTCACGGGCTTTCCTGACCGATCAGGTCGTCCGCGAGCGTCGCGAATCGCGCGCTCCTGTCTGGACGAACGAGCGAGCAGACATGCTTTTCCGTCTGCGAGGGAGCGAGGAAGGCAGGAGCTGTCAGCGCGATGCGCGAGCGGACCATAAGAGGGCTCATGCGCCTGCTCCTACGGGCTCGCGGACGAAGATCGTGCTGCGCTCGTACGGAAAGAGCTCCCAGGCCGGGGTATGCATGGCCGCCTCAAATTCATCACGGAAGTAAGCGATCGCGGATGTGATGGGTGAGGTCGCCCCGTCACCAAGTGCACAGAAGGACCGGCCGAGGATGTTCTCACAGAGGTCGAGCAGCTTTTCGATGTCGCCCTCCTGACCCTGGCCCGCCTCCATGCGCTTCAAGATCTGCACCAGCCACCAGGTGCCTTCTCGGCAGGGTGTGCACTTCCCACAGGACTCATGCTTGTAGAACTCGGTCCACCGCAGCACCGTACGAACGACCGAAGTCGTCTCGTCGAAGCACTGCAGTGCCTTGGTGCCAAGCATCGATTTCACTGCGGCGACGCCCTCGTAGTCCAAAGGGATGTCGAGATGCTCGGCCGTCAGCATCGGCGTGGAGGAGCCCCCGGGAGTCCAGAACTTGAGTTCGTGGCCCTCGCGCATGCCACCGGCCAGGTCGAGCAGCTGGCGCAGGGTGATCCCGAGCGGCGCCTCGAACTGTCCCGGGTTGGCCACGTGACCGGAGAGCGAATAGATCGTCATGCCCTTGGACTTCTCGGTACCCATCGACGTGAACCAGTCCGCGCCGCGGTCGAGGATGCATGGGACCGACGCGATGGACTCGACGTTGTTGATCACCGTCGGGCTGGCGTACAGACCGGCAACCGCCGGGAACGGAGGACGGAGTCGGGGCTGGCCGCGACGGCCCTCGAGCGAATCCAGCAGCGCGGTTTCTTCGCCGCAGATATAGGCCCCCGCACCGGCGTGCACGATTATCTCCAGGTCGTAGCCGGTACCCAAGATGTTCTTCCCGGCATAGCCGGCGGAGTAGGCCTCGCGGACCGCCTGTTGCAGACGTCGCACCACGTGCAGCACCTCGCCACGGACGTAGATGAAGGCGTAATTGCTGCGAATCGCGTACGCAGAGATGATCACGCCCTCGACCAGCGTGTGCGGGCTGGCCATCATCAGCGGAATGTCCTTGCAGGTGCCCGGCTCGGACTCGTCGGCATTGACCACGAGGTACTTGGGCTTGGGGTTGTCCTGCGGGATGAAGCCCCATTTCATGCCGGTGGGGAAGCCGGCACCGCCACGGCCACGCAGACCCGAGTCCTTGACTATGGTCACCACGTCACCGGGGTCCATGTCCAGCGCCTTGCGCAGGGCGCCGTAGCCGCCGCGCCGCTCGTAATTGGTGAGCTTCCAGGCGCGCTCGTCGCCCCAGTTCTCGGTGAGAACTGGGGTCAGCAGGCTGTGCTCTGTGGGTGGTGCCGAGTCGTGGCCGGTCGAGGAGTTGGTCAACGTCCCTCCTCCCGGGCGTCCGGTTGGGCATGCGGCTCCGGTACGGGCGGTGCCGACCAGCCGTGCTCCCGAGCGATCCGCAGTCCCAACACCGACGGCGGAGCCGACGTCGGGCCCTCGTCCGCCCGACCGTCCGGGAAACCGGCCAGCACCCGCTCCGCCTGCTTCCAGGTGCACACTCTGGCCCCGCGCGTAGCGGTCACTTCCTCACCGGCTCGCAAGCGGTCGACGAGGTCCTTGGCGATCTCAGGCGTCGTATTGTCGAAGAACTCCCAGTTGATCATCATCACCGGGGCAAGATCACATGCGGCGTTGCATTCGATGTGCTCCAAAGTGATCTTGCCGTCAGCGGTGGTCTCATCGTTGCCGATCTCCAGATGGTCTCTCAGTGCGGCGAAGACCTCGTCACCTCCGACGATGGCGCACAGGGCGGTCGTACAGACGCCAACGTGGTACTCCCCGACCGGCCGCCGCTTGTACATCGTGTAGAAGGTCACCACTCCGCTGACCTCGGCGGTCGAAATCCCGAGCTGATCGGCACACGCTTCGATGCCAGCCGGCGTCACCCGGCCCTCCACACTCTGCACCAGGTGCAGCATCGGAAGCAGCGCCGATCTCGCCTGCGGGTACCGCGCCGCGATCTGCCGCATCTCCTCTCGGGTCTCCTCCGTGATCTTGGTCTCGGTGACGGAGTAATCCAGGCTAGGCTCGTCGAAATGGGTCGTGAAGTGCCCGTCATCCCCGGACTCACCCCTGGCGATATGCCCATTCCCGGTCGGTGCGCCCACCTGGCCGATGAGATCTTCGCTGGCCACATCACCGCCGGCGTGGCCATGCCGACTCTCCTCCGGCTGCGGCTCGATGATCGTCATCCCTGACCTCCAGAGCCAGTGCGCGGCTCGACGGTGTCGGATGTGGTGGTGCTCCGCGACCAGAGCCAGCGGAGGCTGCGGTCGTCGCGGATCAACCGGCGCGTCGAAGCGCGTTGGGGTTCGCCGGCGCCCGTCAGGGTGGGCCGGGCATTTCGAGCGAAGCGGAGCGACAGCGGAGCGCAGCGAGGAGGGCGAGACGGGCGCCGGCGAACCGCGACGCGCGTCCCAACGGAATGCGCCACATTCACCGGTCGACACCGCCCATCACCGGATCAAGGCTCGCAACTGCCACCACCACATCCGACACCATCGAGCCCTCACACATGGCGGGCATCGCCTGCAGATTGGTGAAGCTGGGGTCCCGGAAGTGGGCGCGGAACGGCCGCGTACCGCCGTCAGAGACCACATGGGCACCCAGTTCGCCGCGCGGACTCTCCACCGGTACGTAGGCCTGCCCGGGGGGCACCCGGAAGCCTTCGGTGACCAGCTTGAAGTGGTGGATCAGCGCCTCCATGGACTGACCCATGATGTGCTTGATGTGCTCGTTGGAGTTGCCCAGCCCGTCGTTGCCGAGAGAGAGCTGCGCCGGCCACGCGATCTTG
>DATFQP010000419.1:0-20373 GCA_035264145.1 Propionibacteriaceae bacterium | reverse complement strand
CTCGCAGCGTCACGCCGCGAGCCCGTAGGCTCGAACACAACTCGTGGCCCTTCCTCGATGGATGCTTCGACACACCCATCTCAGCGCAGGGCCACGAGCCCTTGCATCACCGACTCACCACGCTCAACTGCGAAGTGCCGGCAATGTAGCAACAAGTGTGAGATTTGATCGCTACTTGGCCACCTTCGATATTGAACGTCTTAGCCAATCCAGGTTACGTCTCTGCATACCGGCTTGGGTAACGGCAAAGAGCAACGATGAATGAAGCGTGGCGAGTACTCGAAACCACACTGATAGTGGTTGGAACAGCTATCGAATACCGACGACGATGAATCCAAGAGCGGCGATCGCTGAGAGAGAGAGAGAGAGAGAGAGAGAGAGAGAGAGAGAGATACGGCGATACGGCCGCTCGCCCGAGTAATCAGTCCAGACCTTGAGGGCTCGGCTCCTGTAGTCGTGAACCACGCTAGGGGCTAGCTTGAGCACGTCCCGGAGTGCCGCGTCAATCCCTGGCGATACAGACTTTGGCAATAGCTCGGGACTACCTCGCAAAGGTGCCGGAGGCGCCGCATGGCGTCACGCGGATCGGGTGGTCACTCCCTGACCGCCGCCGGAACGGTTCTGGCGATCACCATGGGGGGTACGGTTACCGGCTGCCGCCTGCGCGCCGTGCATCCTCGTCAGCGTCTGGCGTGCCGACCGGAACGTCGTCCTGGTAAGCGGGATCAGGCTCGATAGGCGAGTCGCCGAGGTCGACGATGGGCGCCGCATCGGGATCGTCCGGATCCGGAGAGTTCTCCTTGCCGACTCCTATAGGGGCCAAGTTCGGATCAATCGGCTGGCTGGTGCTCACGTTTCCCTCCTTGGATGCTTGCAGAAAGGCTACTCGCAGCGCCTCCGGCGGCCATTCCAGGGACCGTCGGGCAGCTGCGGTTCCAACGTAAAGGCCCGGACAGCGCACCCCTTGACCATGGCGAATTTTGGCCGCGATCGACGACTACCGTAAGCGAATGCCCGAGCACGCTGTGACGACGAGGTCGAGTTCGACGCTCGGTCTGGTCGTGGGGTCGCGGCTGTACCGGCGGGCGACGGTGAGCCTGTTCTTCGCCGGGCTGGGAATCTCGATCGCCATGCCCCAACTGTCACTGTTCTTGGTGCAGGACCTGCACGCATCGCTGCCGGTGGCCGGGTTGTTCTTCCTCACCAACCTGGCCGCTCCCTTCCTTGGATTCGTGGTCGGGCGATGGTCCGACCGACTGACCGACCGGCTGTCGCTGTTCAGGGTCGGCGCGGTGGTGGGCCTGGTGGGATGGGTCATGATGGCCTTCACCACACAGGTATGGATGGCCTTCGCGGTCAACCTCACGGTGCTCGGGTTCGCCGGGGCGACGAGCTCACTGATCTTCGCCGCAGTGCGGGACCAACTGACCCACGCCCCCACCGGAGCGGACAACCGGGTCATGTCCACGGTTCGGCTCGGTTTCAGTCTGGGTTTCATGACCGGCCCGCTTCTGGGTAGCGTCCTCGGCGGCGCGGCTGGGCTCCGGCTGACGCTGATCGCGTCAGGCATCTGCACTCTGTTGCAGGCGGTGCCGATGATCGGGCAGACAGTCACCCGGGCCGTGCCGGACCGAGTTGCGCTCCCGGAGGACGCCGGCCGGGATGCACCGCGCCCCCCGAGTCTGCTGCCCCTCGTGACGTTCCTCAGCCTGAGCGTGCTGGCCATGTGTGGCGACACCATCCGGTTCGCCTACCTGCCGATCCATATGGAACTGCAGCTCGGCACCCCGGACTGGCTGCGTGGCGTCGTGATCTCGGTCCAGTCGGTCGGGATGCTCGTGTTCATCCCGATCATGGGTGTGCTGGCCGACCGGTTCGGTGCGCATCGGCTGGTGGTGGTCAACGTGCTGCTGGGGGTGGGGGCCAACCTCGGCTTCGTGGCCGCCGATAGCGAGCTGGGGCTGATTGCGGCGACTGTGCTCAACTCGGCGATGTGGGCGACCCTCGGCGGGATCGGCGTCATCGTGGCCCAAGACCTGTACCCAGCCGGGATCGGCTTGGCGTCGTCCCTTTACTTCTCCGCGCTCCGGTTCTCCGCCGCAATCGGCGGTCTCGCCGGCAGCCTCGGAGTCGGCTGGTTCGGTGTCCCAGGCGTGTTCCTGGTTCCCGCCCTGCTGTGCCTTGTGGCCGCCATCGGACTTCTGATCCAGGCCATCGTCAGGCACGACGCCTAACGCCCTCGCGGGCACAGGGTCGGCAGCGGGACTACGGATCGTCACATGACCTACGTGGTCAACGACGCGTTGCTTCACCCCTCGTGGCGCTCTAGCTGACCGGGATCCCGCGATCGCCACCGCTTCAGCAGCCGTTCAGCTGCCCGGCGGCCGAGTTCGTCGTGCGGGCAGGCCACCATGCCGACGGGAAAGTCCCGGCGCGTGTGGTGGAAGGCCGACGCGCCGGGGTAGACCTTGGGTATGGAATTCGGTCTCGGATACTTTCCCACCTACGACGGTATGCGGCCCGGTGAGGTCGCGCGGATTGCCGAGGAGCGCGGCTACAACGCCATCTACTTCGCTGAGCACACCCACATCCCGGCCGCGGAGACCGACCGGGCGCCCGGGCAGCCGTTGCCGGCGAAGTACTGGCGCACGTACGACCTCTTCGTCGCACTCACCGCCGCCGCGGAGGCGACCCGCAATATCCGTGTCGCCAGCGGCATCTGCCTGATCATCGAACGTGACCCGATCATCACGGCGAAAGAGGTCGCGAGCGTCGACCACCTCTCGGGCGGCCGCTTGGAGTTCGGCGTTGGCGCGGGCTGGAACCGGACCGAGATGCGCAATCATGCCACGAATCCGCGAGTTCGGATGGATGTCATGCGGGAGCGGGTCGAGGCCATGAAGGAGATCTGGACCCATGACGAGGCCAGCTACCACGGCAGATATGTCGATTTCGACCGGATCTGGTCGTGGCCCAAGCCAGCGCAATGGCCGCACCCGCCAGTCCTCGTTGGCGGCTACGGTCCGACCGTCCTGGATCGGGTGCTTGGGTTCGGCGACGCCTGGTTCCCCAATTACCATCCGGAAGTGTACGACCGCATCGCCGAGCTGCGCGCCCGCGCGGAGCGGCCCGTCCGGGTGCAGGTGATGAGCGTGCCAGCCGATCCGAAGGTGTTCGAGAAGCTCCGCGAGTCCGGCGTCCAGCGGGTCGGGCGGTGGTTCCCGTCGGGGCCGCGCTGGCGCCTCGAGCAGGCCTTGGAGGAGTGGGAGAAGGCGATGGCGGAGTACAACCCGGCGTGAGCCCGCACCAGGCACGGCGACGGTTCGCCGCCGCCCGCGTGGCCCGGCTCGCGACGGCCGACGTGGCAGGCCGGCCGCACATCGTGCCGGTCACGTTCGCGGTCGACGGCGATATCGTCTACAGCGCGGTCGACGCCAAACCCAAGCGGCGTATTGCGCTCAAGCGGCTCGCCAACGTCGCGGTCAACCCGGCCGTCGCCCTGCTCGTCGACCATTACGCGGACGACTGGAACGAACTGTGGTGGGTACGCGCCGAGGGCACCGGTCGCGTGGTCGACCCAGAGAACCCCGAGGGCGTACACGCCCTGTCCCTGCTCGCCGACCGCTACCCCCGCTTCGCCGCGCGCGGGACCGTACTCGCTGTCGACGTCAGCCGCTGGTCGGGTTGGGCAGCGTCGGCCGCGACCGACAATGGCTGAGATGGCCTTGCTCGTGGATGCGCCCGGCAAGGCGTCTGAGCGCTCAGGTGAATGCCTCCTTGGCGCTGTCCAGCGAACGCACGCGTCAGTTTCCTACTGGCCGACCCGCGCGCAGTGCGATTGGTCGGGCAGGAGACTGATCGCCCCCGCCGAGCAGGATGTCAGATACGGATGGACCCGTCATCGGTGATGGTCCAGCTCGGGTTGTGGGCGACTTCCCACACGTAGCCGTCGGGGTCGGCGAAGGCTCCGGACATGCCGCCCCACTCGGCGCGTGCCGCCTGCCGCACGATCTTCCCGCCGGCCTGCTCAGCCTCGGCAAGTACTACAGCGACCTCTTCTGGGGCTCGAACATTGTGCGCAAGCTCTACGCCGGGTGCGCCGTGACCGCCAAGTGCGATCCAGAGCCCCAAAACCAAGCCGCCAGCTTGGAAGAAGCAGACTTCATCGTTCGGCTGCTGTGCGCCGACCCAGCCCATCGCCTCATAAAAGGATCGGGCCCGGTGAAGATCGGTGACGCCAAGGGTTACCAGACTGATGCGCTGCTCCACCTGGCAAGAATCACAGTCCAGCACAACGTTTACGAACTGTGCCGCGAGTTGGTCTGCACCTTTGCGCCGCGCCTTCCGTAAACCGACCCTTGTGGGGTTGCAATGGCTGCGGAACCGGGTGGTCCAACCTGGCGGTGGCGCCCTTACCATCGTTGCGAGCATTCAGAGAGCCGGGCAGCGACTGCGTCGTCGCGGCGCCCCAATCGCCACTTCTGGGATTTCGCGTTTGGTCGTCGGTGAGGCCTCTGAGCTGACCCTGATACTCACCGGGGATCGTCGCGGAACCGCGGCTTCAGCGTTTTGCGGCGCTACTTTGACCACGTCGCTGCGGCGGTGTGTGGCAGGACTGTGAGCGAGGTATGGCGCGATGATCGTGGCGAATGGGTTGACGAAGCGATACGGCGACAAGACTGCCGTCGACGACCTGTCGTTCGAGGTCCGGCCCGGTGTGGTTACTGGCTTCCTCGGCCCGAACGGCGCGGGCAAGTCGACGACGATGCGGCTGATGCTGAACCTCGACTACGGAGGCGGCCAGACGCGGTTCGACGGCCGCCGGTTCCGCGAGATCCGGCACCCCATGCGTGAGATCGGCACGGTGCTGGAGGCCAGGGCCTTCCATCCCACCCGGTCGGCACGCAACCACCTGCGGATGCTGGCGGCCGCCAACGCCGTTTCCACGCGGCGCGTGGACGAGGTCCTGACCTTGGTCGGGCTGGCGGATGTCGCCTCGAAGAAGCCGCGCGGGTTCTCCCTCGGCATGGCCCAACGTCTCGGCCTGGCGGCGGCGCTGCTCGGCGACCCCCACACACTGATCCTCGACGAGCCGGCGAACGGCCTGGATCCGCACGGGATCCAGTGGCTGCGCGACCTCTTGAAGCTGCAGGCGTCCCAGGGACGCACGGTCTTCGTCTCCAGCCACCTGCTTGCCGAGATGGCGCTGATGGCGGACGAGCTGGTCGTCGTCGGGCGAGGCCGGCTGATCGCCTCGGGGCAAGTTGACTCGTTCGTCCGCGACTTCACCCGTACCTCGGTGCTCGTGCGCAGCCCGTAGGTCGACACCCTGCTTCGGACTGTGCTCGACGCGGTGCCCACGGTCGAGGTGACGCAGGCTCAAGACGGCTCAGCCACCCTGAGCGGCGTCGATGCGGCGCGGGTAGGCGAGCTGGCGGCCGACGTCGGT
This sequence comes from Propionibacteriaceae bacterium, assembly GCA_035264145.1. Classification (GTDB taxonomy): domain Bacteria; phylum Actinomycetota; class Actinomycetes; order Propionibacteriales; family Propionibacteriaceae; genus Microlunatus. The sequence goes on along the minus strand of DATFQP010000419.1, from coordinate 14,924 downwards.
CTGGTGCTGCACGAACTCGCGACCCGCACCGCATCGCTTGAGGAGGCGTTCTTCGAAGCAACCGGCGCCACCGAGGAGTACGTCGGTCAGTTGCGCAACGCGCCCGAGACCGCTGGAGGGATCCGATGACAGACGCGCTGCGGTTCGAGGGTTTGCGCTTGAGCACCATTCGCTCGACCTACTGGTCGTTGTCGCTGGGGTTGCTGCTCTGCGGCCTTGTCGCGCTGGGTTTCGGACTCGACACCCGTGGTACCAATGTCGGCCCGGCGGAGGCTACTTTGCTGCTCACCGCCGGTCGGGAAAGTCTTCCGTTCTCGCTGATGGGATTCGCGGCAGCACTGGTCGGCATTTTCGCGACCGGTCATGAGTACCGGTACGGCACGATCCTCCCACTCTCACCGCAATGCCGCGCCGGTCGTCACTGCTCGCTGCCAATCTCCTCGTGGTGGTGGCGGCGTCGGCGGTTGCCGCCGTGGCGGTGATCGCCGTCTGCTGGCTGGTGGGCACGGTGACCCGGGGCGAGCCACTGCCGCTCGTTCAGGGACCCGTCCCGGCAGTGACCGCCGGCTATGTCTTCCTGGTGATGCTGTACGGCCTGCTCGGTGGCACACTCGGCCAGCTCACGCGCAGCATCCCGGCCGCCGTCGCCATCTTGCTCGTCACGCCGCTGCTGATCGAACCCGTCATCGCGGCGCTCTCCGGGCTGAGCGCACTGAGCTGGCTGAGGGAGGTCGTGCCGTTCCTGCCGTTCACCGCCGGCATGCGGCTGGTAGGCGCCGGCGTGGCGGATGCGTCCGAGGGCCAATCGGTGCTGGACCCACTCACCAGCTGGGAAGGTGGCCTGGTGTTCGCCGGCTTCACCGCGTTGCTGCTCGCGCTCGCCTGGATCCTCTTCGAGTGTCGCGATGCCTGAGCTTTGGAGACAAGCAGCGCTGATGATGGGTCGGGACGCGCACGGGCGAGGAGATCTGCCTCAACGCCAGTTCGGCCTTGTGCGCGGGTGGATCACCTCAGGTTCTCGAGAATCAACATGACGATCCCGAGGGCGCGTGAGTTCGGTTCAGTCACGAAGAGACCCTCCAGGCCCACCAGAGCCAAGATCCCGGCCGCGCCAGATGTCCTTTAGCTTGGACCGCAAGTCGGCTCCCCCGTCTTTAACGACTTCGGACTTGGCCATGCCTGTGCCCCCTGGCTCTCCGCGAGCAGCTTACCGACAGTGCCTCACACTCTGACGGCGAGACGCCTCGAGCCGCAAGCGGACCGGTCAGCGGACATGGAGGTACGGCAGTGGGTGAGGGCTAGTCCCGATTCGCTGCCTCTCTGGACGGCCAGTCCAGCTACCCACCCAAGGGGCACCTCGGGTTACCCCGCGAAAGCGACGCCACCGTCCTCGTCACCAAATCTCCCCGGCTAGATTCGGACAACCGATGCTTGGAGGTGCGGGATGCTCGACGAGAAAGACCTCATGCTCGCTCTCAAACGCCACTGGGACTATTCGGGCAGGGACGAGGACATCGCCCACGAGATCTACCACGACGACGCCGTGCTGGAGTTTCCCCAGTCCGGTGAGCGGTTCGAAGGCGTCGCAAACTTTCGGGAGTGGCGTCGCCAGTACCCGGCCCACCTCGCGTTCCACACCCGCCGGATCACCCACCGCGATGACCTGGCGGTGGTCGAAAACCTGATCAGCTACAACGGCGCTCCATGGATGTTCACCGTCAACCTGCTCGAGTTCCGTGGCGAGAAGGTCGGGCACGAACGCATCTACATCATGGACGGCTGGGAAGCGGCCGAGTGGCGAGCACCTTGGCGGGCCAACACGCCCGCAGATCCACCACCACCCCCGCCGCCGAGCCGCTAACTAAGGTGACCGTGATCGTCGACTTGCCGGAACAATTTGCTCCAGCCAGCCCTCGGTCCGCCGCAGCGGGGTCACATTGCAGAACTCGCCGATCTTGCGTGGCAGGAGTAAAGGTCGCTTACGACTAGTCCTGTTCACGATTCTCTTCTGGGCAATGGGATCGTTGCGTGTGCTCGGTCAAACGCTCGCCTTCGGCAAAGACGCGGGCCGGTCTAGAGGTGTTGCAGGAGAAATGTGACGCTGCGGTTGATGATGTCATCGGCTTGTTCGGCGCTCCAGTTGCTGTGGCCGTACCCGTCGAAGACAGCTACTGTGTCGGTCGGCTTCGCGTGTTGGATAAGCGCTTGGCGGTTCTCCGAAGAGACGTACTCGTCCGAGGTGCCGAAGACGAGCTGACACGGCGCAGCGACCCGGGCATACCGGCCAGCAATATCCGCGGCGTGTGCCTCTTGCCAAAACTGGTTGCGAACGAGCTGGCCGCCTTCTTCGACGACCCCGGTCGGTGATGGTAGGAAGGGGTCGACGTTGGCGTCGGCCACCCAGGCGACGACGGCCGCGAGCTGCTGCAAGTCGGCGGCCGCACACAGGGCTGCCGACCCGCCCATGCTCTGGCCGAACAGCGCCACGCGGCGGCCGGCCTTGATCTGTTCAACGGCGAGGGCTTGGCACGTTTCCACCCAGTCGGTGAAGCTCGAATCGAGGAAGTCGCCGTCGGAGTCACCGGAGCCGTACTGGTCGAATCGCAGAGACGAGATGCCGACGGCTGCCAGCGCTCTGGCGGCGCGTACAAACGTGCGGTTCGGCCCTGTGCGCTCACCGCGGAAGCCATGGCAGAAGATCACGACGCTGGGACCGGCCACGTCGTGCATCGCGATTGCGATTCGGTGACCGCACACCTGACGCGCTTCCAGCCGCTCGACACCAGTCATCACTAGCAGCCTTGCACGCTGCCCCAGCGACTCGCTGTTGTCCGCTGTAGCACTTCTGGCCGAGCGCTGCCAGCGGGATCTTGACGGGCCACGGCCCGTGGCCAACAGTGGCTCACTATGACTTCCAACGAGCAAGACCCCGGAGTATCGGAGCGCCAGGCCCACGCCGAGGCCACCTACGAGCGGCTGTTCGGACCGCGCGACAACACTGCGCCTGACAACGATCCGGAGCTGATGGAGATCCTGCGCCGGTTCATCTTCGGCGACGTATTCGGCACCGGTGTCCTCGACGACCAGACTCGCGAACTGATCACCATCACGGTGTTGGCCTGCATGCAGACCTTGCCACAGTTGAAGTCGCACACGGCGGCGGCACTGAACGTCGGCCTCCAACCTGTTCAGATCCGTGAAGCCGTTTACCAGTTGGCGCCGTTCATCGGGTTCCCGCGCACGCTCAACGCGATCGCCACGGTCAACAGCACCTTCGAGGCCCAGGGCATCCAGCTGCCGCTGCCTGACCAGGGCACGGTGTCGGACACCGACCGATACCCCAAAGGCCTCGCCGAGCAAGACCCGCTCTACGGCAACGAGATCAAGGACAACCTCGCCGACCTGCCGCAACCGTTCAACGAGCTACTTCCGCGATTCTTAACGGAGTTCTGCTTCGGCGACTTCTACACACGACGTGGACTCGCCCTGCCCGACCGGGAACTCCTGCTGCTGTGCGCCCTAGCCACGATCGGTGACACCTCGGCCCAGCTCGCCCCTCACGGCCGCGCGTGCCTGCAGGTCGGCAATTCCAAGTCGGCCGTGGTTGCCGCGCTCGTGCACTGTTTCCCCTACATCGGATTCCCACGCGCTGTCACCGCCATCCGAGCGGTCAAGGATCTCTAATGGGACTGCTCTAGAGGACGAATGGCTTCCGCAACCCAGCCTCTCAGGTAGCTCGCGGGGTGGCGCGGCGCGTTCACTCAGCTGCCACTGGCCACCTGTCGAATCTGCCGGATTGCCTCCGCCACCCCGCCATGCCAAGGCTCTCCGTGCCCAGGCAACACCCAACTGGCCCGCACTTCCTCCAATCTGGCCAGGGACGCCAATGCATCTGGGGGGTCGAGCGTAAAAGGCGCGGGTCGTGGTCCACGCTCGCCGGTCAGCACATTGCCTGTGGTCATGGCGTCTCCAACGAACAAGGCGTCCACCACTGGGACGTGTACAGCGACGCTCCCCGGTGTATGCCCAGGAACGTGGATGATGCGTGGCGACCCCGGCAGGTCGAGCACATCGCCGTCGCCGAACGTCAGGACCTCACGTAGCGGCCGAATGCGTAGGCCGCCGTGTCGCCCGCTGTACCACAGGAATCTCAGCAGGGGACGCACCTTGATGGGTCCCCAGCCAGTGTTGGGCTTCTTGACCTCACCGCGAGCGCGGGCCGCATCAAGCTCATGGACGCGTACCGGGATGCCCTTCTGCTGCCTCAGCCGCTCCGCGAAGCCGATGTGGTCACTGTCGCCATGGGTCAAGACGATGCCCCGAACGTCGTCCAGCGAGTGACCCAGCTTGGTCAGTTCCCGTTCCAACTCCCGCCAGTGACCAGGCAGACCAGCGTCAACGATCGTGATCCCGGCGGCGTCCTCAATCATGTAAACGTTGACGACATCTGAGCCGATGCGGTGCAGACCTGGTGCGAGCCTCATCCAGTCATCTCCTCGAAGGTGGACACGCCTGTGTGGCCATGTTGGACCTCGGCCGGTCAAGGCTAGTCCTTGGGCCGTGAACAAGGCGTTGAGCTCGAGGAAACGACCACGACCATGATCACGGCTCAGCGCCACCGCGATTGAGCCATGTGAGACGGCCGTGGAACGACACCGAGGTTCGGTTGGATGCCGACAGGTACTTTCGCTGATCCCTCACTTTCGCTGATCCCTGACACTCCCCTATGAGGGAGATCAAGACATCAGGTTCAGCCAAGTGCCGGCAGCAGCCGCAACACTCCCGCGCCGAGCTGGCCGAGCCAAGCGGCGAGGGTCTGCAGTGGTCCGACGGCCGTCGCAATCGGACCCGCCGCGACCAGAAGCCGCGTGAGTCTTTCCAAGGGTCCGAAGATGGAACTGATGTCCGGCTCCCGCCCGGTGAGGAAGCTGTCGTAGATGGCTTGCATGAATCGCAGGACCATCCGGCTGCGATCCGTAGCGGTGACCAGATCACCCTCGGCACTGTCAACCGGACGAAACGACGGCGCTGATCGCCAGTTTCAGCCACGGGCAACGCGTACGATCCTGGCATGCTTCGGCAACTTCACCACATGCCCGACGGCGTGGTCGGCTTCCGAATCGACGGCGACGTGGAGCGGGAGGACTACACAGACCTCGTGGTGCCCGTACTCAAGGCGGCGGTTGACAGCGGCCGCGGGTTGCGGACGCTCTATCTGATCGAGGACCTCGATGACATCGAAGAGGCCGCGTTGTGGGAGGACACCAAACTGGGCTATGACCTCGTAGTTGAGCACCGCGGCGACTGGAAGCGCACCGCAATCGTGACCGATATCGATTGGATGGCGCGGGCGTCGAGGTTCTTCCTGTGGCTATTCCTAGGGGAAGCTCGCCTCTTCCGGGTGGCGGATCTCGAGCAGGCCAAGGCTTGGGTCTCCGGCTAGTCGCGGTTCCCAGGATCCCCGGCGGGTGGAGGGTGCGACACGGTTGGTAGGTTCCGATCCGCCGGGTCGGCGGCCGATAGCATGTCGACCGGTCAGACATCAAAGAAGGGTTGCGTCATGTCCACAGACGGTTACGGGATGTCAGGGTCGTGGGCTCAGGGCATCAGTTTGTTCGCTGGAGTGTTGATGATCGTCGGTGGCGGCTTCCAAACGCTTGAGGCGATTGCGGCTCTCGTCAACGACGAGTACCTGGTGGCGACGCCGAACTACGTCTACGCCATCGACTTGACGGCCTGGGGTTGGATTCACCTCTTGATCGGATTGGCCCTGGTGGCGATCGGCATTTGCTTGCTTCTCGGCCAAGGCTGGGCATTGATCGCCGGGATTGTGGTCACCGCGGTGTCGGCACTGATCAACTTCACCTGGCTGCCCTATTCGCCGTTGTGGGCCATGCTGGTGATCGCGATCGACCTGCTGGTCATCTGGGCTCTGGCGTCGGCCCGCTCCCAGGCAAGGGATGCGACGACCGGCCGATCAATGAGTTCTTCAGCTGTCGGCTGACCGTCGTATGCCATCTACCCCGTCAGTGCTTCAACGGGTTCGAGCCCTGAGGATGATCTCCTCAATAACGGAGGACTTGGCGTCGGCATAGTCCTGGACGTACGCCCAGCGTCGGGCGCCAAGCTCACGCTTGGTGCGCTCATAGAGCTCACGCTCATCGGAGCGGTTGCGCAACACATCGCGGAAGAGCAGCATCCGCTCCACTTCTGCAGCCCCGACGCTGAAGACATGCACCTGCACGCCGAAATCTCGAAGGAACCGATGCTCGTACCATTCAGGCTCCCGAAACTGGAGCTGGTACGCGGCGGCCTCTAGGTCGGGTAGATAAGCGGCCTCATCCGCGGAGTCCACCACGAGCAGCAGGATGTCGATGATCGGCTTGGCGGCAAGCCCCGGCACCGAAGTAGAACCGACGTGTTCAATTTGCACAGCCCGAGATCCCAGCGCTGCTCGTATGCGTTCCTCTTGCCGGGCGTACTGTGCCGCCCATCCCGGGTCAGCGTCGGCAAGTGTGATTGGTCCATCGATACGGACTGGCGGCTGCAGGAACTCCGGCTGAGGCGGCTGAGTCATAGCCCAGTATCGTCACCATGTCGTGAGGGCGCCACTCGAACAGTTCGCGCATCCGCGACCCGGGTTCGGGTCCACAGTGACGAGTGCGCCTCCGGTGAGGTGATCGAAGTCCCGACCGGGGCCAGGACTTCGGGATGCTCGACTCTTTCCCTAGAGTTCCTCGCCAGTCTTCTTCTTCTTCTTCTTCTCGAGCTTCTTCATCTTGCCGGCCTCCACGGCGACCGGGCGCTGCTGTTCACCGGCGTACGCGCTCGCTCCCACCAAAGCTCCGGTGAGGGCGGGTACCGCCCACTGCAGCAGCCTGAGCTGAGACTGAGCGGATGCCACCTCGGGCGGCGTAGCCACGCTCGGTTCGGTGCCGGAAGAGACCGGTACATCGGACTGGCGGGAAACCTTGCGTCCGAGCATCCTGCTGTAGGCGGTCACGCCCAGGGCGGCTCCGGTGATCACGGTCTTCATCACCGACATGGAAGCGACGCCCGCCTGATCGCCAAGCCGGCCCTTGTTGCCGAGAAGCTGGCCGACAGAGCCCACCAAATGCGCGCCGATGGCCACAGCGTTGACCGGAGTCCATGCATCCCAGCCTGCGTTGGCCACTCGACCCGCGTCGTTGGCGTCAGTGGTCTGGCCCGCGGCGCGGTTGAGCGCGACAGCATTGGCCAGCGTGCCACCGAACCATGCGGCTAGGCCCACATCGTGCAGCAGCCTGGAAGGGAAGTTCTCTACCATCCGTCCTCCTTGCGAGATAGGGGTTGTACCCGATCTTCGGCGATTTCCCCGGTACCCGATGCAGTTTGCCGCAAACAGCCAGGTACTACTGCCGCAACGCGGCGGCGATCTTGCTATAACCGCGGCGCTCTGCGTGTTCCAAGGCAGTAATTCCGCTGCGGTCGGCCAGCATCGGATCGGCGCCCGCGTCCAGCAAGGTTGTGACGATCTGGACGTATGGTCTGGAACCGTCGCCCAAGATCACAGCCTCGAGTAACGCCGTCCAGCCGAGATCATTGACGTGATTGACGTTGGTCGAAGTTTTGGTCATCAGACGGACATAGTCGACGTGCCCGCGCTCGGCGGCCGGAATGATCGAGATTCCACCGAACCGATTCCGCAGGGTCAGGTCCGGGTCCGCAGCCAGCAAGATCTTGGCCATGGCCACGCTTCCGGTCACGCCGGTGACTAGCCACGGTGAGTCGTGACGGTCATCGAGGGCATCGGGATCGGCGCCCAGGGGCACCAGCAATCTGGCGACAGCCGTTCGGTCGAACGTCGCTGCCAATAGCAGTGGGGTGCGACGCCGCCCATCTCGTGCTTCGAGGTCCGCGCCGCCCCGGATTGCGATCGCCGCGCCGTCAGCGTCGCCGGATCTTGAGGCGGTGAGCAGCTCCGCGTTTTCCGCTCGGGTGGCGGCCTTCGACGATCGACGGATCGTCGTTTCGACTTGGCCGAAGCCGCGCTCCCGAGCCATATCCAAAGGCGTGCGGCCGTCAGCCTGGGCGGTGAGCCCGATATCGGCACCTCCAGCCACCAGCAATCTCACCGTATCGGCGTAACTGGTGGTCTCCTTGCCGAGCCAGATCGCCTCATGTAACGCGGTCCAGCCAAGCCGGTTGACGTGGTCCACTTCGATCTTGCTCTGCAGAAGCCGGCCGACGATGTCAGCGTGGCCGCGTTCTGCAGCACGGATGAGCGCCGTGCCGCGATAACTGTCCAGTGAGTCGACATCGGCCCCCGAATCGAGGGTCAGCTCGAGCAACTCCAGGTAGCCCTCGCTGGCCGCGATCAAGAAGGCGCTTTGTTCACTTGCGTCCTTGGCGTTGACGTCGGCTCCGGCCTTGATCAGAGTCCCGGCCGCCTTCACATCGTTCTTCCAGGCGGCGTCGATCAGCTCCCGATTGAGTCGTGCTTGTCCGGCGGCCGATTTCCGATTGCTGCCCGAACGGCCACTGGCCGAAGCGGGAGTCGACGACCTGCTGCCCGGCGATGGTGCTGCTGTCGCGTCCGACGACGTCGTCGGGTCGCTGGGCGCGGAGACGGCGGCGCTGCATGCCGAAAGCAGGCTGGCGACGAGCCCGACCGCAGCCGCAGTGCCCACTCGTCGCCGCGCCACGGCTCTAGCATGACCTGGCGGGCAAATCTGTCAGGGAAATCCCGTTCTCTTCTACGAAGGCGCCCTCTGGATGCCGGCCACCACTGAGGCCGCCCGTCAGACCAGCCGGATGTCCTCTGTACTGGCTTATGCCGCGGCAGCTTCCAGATCGGCGATGACAATCTTTTTCATGCTGAACAGCGCATTCATCACTCGCCCGGCGGTGTCGGGATCGGAGCTGCTGACCAGTTCGACGAAGCGGTCGGGCACGACCTGCCAGGACACGCCGAACTTGTCTTTGAGCCAGCCGCACGGACCTTCCTCGCCGCCCTCGCACAACGCGTCCCAGTAGCGATCCACTTCGGCTTGATCCGCACACGGGATCTGGAACGAGATGGCCTCGTTGAAGGTGAAGTCGGGTCCACCATTCAGCGCCACGAACTTCTGGCCGTTCAGCACGAAGTCGACCGTCATCGTCTGACCCTTCCGCTCACCCTCCGGATAGGGAGTCACTCCCTCGATTTTCGAGTTGCGGAAAAGCGACGTGTAAAAGTTCGCTGCTTCCTCACCCTGTGTGTTGAACCACAGGCATGTCGTGAACTCGCGCATATTGGCTCCTTCTCGGAATTGGGCGGCCACCTGGCCGCCAAGGATTTTGACCATGCCGAACGTCCGAACTCATCGCTGGCGACCTCTGCACCGGCACACTGACCCCACTACATTGGCGGCGTGGCGCAGATCTCCCTCGTCGAAGGCGACATTACCGACCAGGTGGTCGACGCCATCGTCAACGCGGCCAACTCCTCCCTGCTTGGCGGCGGCGGCGTCGATGGCGCCATCCACCGCCGTGGTGGACCGGAGATCTTGGCCCAGTGCCGAGCCCTTCGTGACGGTGTATACGCCGACGGTTTGCCAGCTGGTCAGGCGGTCGCGACGACAGCCGGCCGCCTGCACGCCCGATGGGTGATCCATACCGTGGGGCCGGTCTACTCCACATCCGCGGATAGGTCGGCGATTCTTGCGTCCTGCTACCGATCGTCCCTCCAAGTGGCCGATCACCTGGGCGCACGCTCGGTGGCCTTTCCGGCGATCTCGGCAGGGATCTATCGATGGCCGATCAATGACGCCGCCCGGATCGCCATCGGCACGGTGAAGTCCACTGACACGAAGGTCCAGGACATCCGGTTCGTGCTGTTCGGGCCCGAGGCCTATGTGGCATTCTCACAGCACCTGTAATTCGAATCCGGGGAACGTCAGGGGATGGCCTTCTGGTCCGGAGGCATCACCGGACGCATCCTGGAGCCGTGCGCACCCTGCTCAATGTCATCTGGTTTGTCTTCAGCGGTTTCTGGCTGTGGCTGGCTTACATGCTGGCCGGAGTCCTGTGCTGCTTGCTGATCGTCACCATTCCCTGGGGCATCGCCTCATTCCGGATGGCCAACTACGCCGCGTGGCCGTTCGGCCGAGAGGTGGTCGAGAAACCAACCGCAGGTATCTTCTCGCTACTGGGTAACGTCATCTGGCTCGTGGTTGCCGGATGGTGGCTGGCGCTGACACATATCGTCACCGGTATCGCCCTGTGCCTGACGGTCATCGGAATCCCAATGGCCATCGCCAACTTCAAGCTGATATCGATCTCGCTGCTACCGCTGGGCAAGCAGATCGTGTCCCGCACCGGACCGTGGACTGAGCCGGCCGAGCCCCGTTGAGTCGGCCCTCTAACACCGATCCACCGTGGATCGGCGTCGTTCTAGCCGCGCGCTCGGACGAAAGCCGCGATCGCCTCGTCGAGATCGTTCTGGGTGTGCGCCGCAGACATCTGGGTCCGGATCCGTGCCTTGCCGCGCGGCACGACCGGGAATGAGAACGCCCGAACATAGATGCCATCGGCGAGCAGCCGATCAGCCATCGCGGCCGCCTGCATCGCGTCGCCGATCATGATCGGCACAATTGGGTGGTCCGACTGAGGGATCTCGAATTCCAGCGCGGACATCCGGCTTCGGAAGTAGGTCGTGTTGTCACTTAGCCGACCCAGCAGCTCGCCTGAGGACTCCAGGAGATCGAGGGTGGTGATAGCCGCTGCCGCGATGGAAGGTGCCAGTGAGTTCGAGAACAAGTACGGTCGGGACCGCTGGCGGAGCATCTCGACGATCTCGGCCCGGGCCGCGGTGTAGCCCCCGCTGGCGCCACCCAAGGCCTTGCCGAGTGTGCCAGTGACAATATCGATCCGATCTTGCACGCCGAAAAGCTCCGGTGTACCCGCTCCCGTTGGGCCCATGAAGCCCACAGCGTGGGAGTCGTCCACCATCACCAAGGCGTCATAGCGTTCCGCCAGCTCGACGATCTGGCCCAGGGGGGCGACGTAGCCGTCCATGGAGAAAACGCCATCGGTGGCGATCAGCCGGTGCCGTGCTTTCGTCGACTCGCCAAGCTGGGTTTCAAGATCTGCCATGTCCCGGTTGCGATAACGCCGCCGCTCGGCTTTGCAGAGCCGGACGCCATCGATGATGCTCGCGTGGTTCAGCTCATCAGAGATGATCACATCCTCCGGGCCGAGCAGGGTCTCGAAGAGTCCGCCGTTGGCGTCGAAGCAGGAGGAGTACAAGATCGCGTCTTCGGTGCCGAGGAAGTTACTGAGGCGGCGCTCAAGCTCCTTGTGTATCTGAGTCGTGCCACAGATGAACCGAACGGAGGCCATCCCGAAGCCCCAGCGTTCCAACGCCTCCTGGGCGGCATCGATCATTGCGGGATGGTCGGCGAGTCCGAGATAGTTGTTCGCGCACAGATTGAGCACCGTGCGGTCGCCGACGCCAATCGTCGCCGCTTGTGGGGTGGTGATCACGGCCTCGCCTTTGTAAAGACCCTCGGCCCTGAGCTGCTCCAGGTCATCGGCCAGCTGCTGCTGCATCGATCCGTACATGGCTAGTCCTCCCAGGTCATGATCACTTTGCCGCAGTGACCCTCGTGGGCCGTAGCGAAAGCTTGCTCGAAATCGGTGGCGCGATAGCGGTGCGTGATCACTCCCGAAATGTCCAGCCCGCTCTGCACCAGCACCGACATCGCGTACCAGGTCTCGAACATCTCGCGGCCATAGATGCCCTTGATGGTCAGCATGTTCAACACCACCGTCGAGAAGTCGATCGTGACTTCGGCGGAAGGAAGTCCCAGCACGGCGATTCGACCGCCATGCGTCATGGTGGCGATCATGTCGCGGAGTGCGTCCGGACTTCCTGACATCTCCAAGCCGACGTCGAAGCCCTCCTGCATACCGAGTGCCCGCTGCGCCTCGGCGAGCGTGGAGCGTTCGATGTTGACCGCGAGGGTAGCCCCCAAGGATCCGGCCAGCGCCAGTCGCTGATCGTTCCGGTCGGTGATCACGACGTTGCGGGCGCCCGCGTGCTTGCTCACCATGGCGGCCAGGATGCCGATCGGTCCAGCCCCAGTCACCAGCACGTCCTCGCCCAGCATCGGGAACGTCAGTGCGGTGTGGACGGCGTTGCCAAATGGATCAAAGATCGCCGCCACTTCGGCCGAAACCAGTTCCCGGTGCACCCAGACGTTCGTGGCCGGCAGCGTCACGTACTCCGCGAATGCGCCGTCGAGATGAACGCCGATCCCCCGAGTGTCGATGCATAGATGCCTACGTCCGGCCCGGCAGTTGCGACATCGACCGCAGACCAAATGGCCCTCCCCGCTGATCAGGTCACCGACGGCCACATCGGTCACCGCCGAGCCGACGTCCACCACCTCACCGGAGAATTCGTGGCCGACCGTGATTGGTGGGTGCAGCGTCCTGCGTGCCCACTGATCCCACCTCTCGATGTGCAGGTCGGTGCCGCAGATGCCGGTGGCCTTGACCTTGACAAGCACGTCACCGAGGCCGACTTCAGGGATCGGCACCTCTGTCAACTCCAGCCCAGGTCCAGGCTTGGTCTTGACGAGCGCGCGCACCTCACCATCCTGCCCGGTTTCGACGCAGCGCGAGCGTCGGGCGGCGCATGGACGGCTTGAGGGCTGACGAGCGACGCATTTTCGTCACACCGCCGGAGCGAATCGGCACGGCGGATGGAGCAAACGAAGGATTCCGCAGAGCGCGTCTCGCCAACGCACGAAGCCGCCAAATGGTGAAGCTCAGGCCAAGTATGAGTTGGCCTGAGCTTCGGAGCCATCGCGCCGGGCCAGGCCCATTGCGATGACGTGCGTCATTTATATGCCTGACGCAGCGCAGCCCGCAAGGCCTAGTGAGGGCGTCTTTTCGGTCCTCGGCGTGTCTAGCGTTTCTTGCGGCGTGTCGTCGAGATCGGTCCGGCGTGTCGCAAGGCGATCATCACCAGAATCGCCGACCACACTGGTTGTGTACTTCCATGAGCCCTGCCGGGTATGAGCCGGCAGGGCTCCTTTCGTCGGCCAGCCCGCTCAGGCACTCGTTCTTGCGCCTCAGCGGCAGACTGGCATGGTGACGGTCAGTGTCTTCGAGCTTTTCCGGATTGGTATCGGCCCGTCCAGCTCACATACCGTCGGCCCGATGCGGGCGGCGCGGCGTTACGTCACAAGCCTGGTGACCGACGGCCTCCTCGACCAGGTGACCCGGGTCCAGGCACAGCTCTTCGGCTCGCTAGGAGCGACCGGCCATGGGCACGGCAGCGAGAACGCGGTGCTTTGGGGTCTGGAAGGCGCTGATCCGGAATCGGTGAACACCACCACAGCGCCACTGCGAGCGGCGGAGATCAAGCGGACCCGCCGCATCCGCCTGGCGGATCGACGGGAGATCGGGTTCGACCCCGACAAGGATGTGATCTTGCACCGGCGCCGTTCGCTTCCGTTCCATCCCAACGGCATGACGTTCACCGCGTACGCCGGAGATCAACCGCTCGGTGAGCGGACCTACTACTCGATCGGCGGCGGCTTCGTCATCGACACTGACGCATCCGGTCAGCCTCGCGTGGTTCCGGATTCCACTGAGGTGCCGTACCCGTTCCGCACCGGCGCCGAACTGATGGAGTCCTGTGCCGGGAACGGACTGCGGGTCAGCGACGTCATGTTGGCCAACGAGTGCGCCCGCCGCCCGGAGGACGAGGTCCGCACTGGGTTGCTGCGGATCTGGCAGGTGATGCAGCAGTGCATCCGGGCTGGGTGCACCATGTCTGGGGTGCTGCCGGGTCGCCTCGGCGTCCGCCGCCGTGCCGCCGATCACTACGCCCAACTGATGGCGGCTTCTTCCGCGAGCTCAATGCCGGCGAACGGGAAGTCAGCGCACTCCGAAAGCGATCCGCTCAAGGCGCTCGACTGGGTGACCTTGTGGGCGCTGGCGGTGAACGAGGAGAACGCCTCCGGCGGCCGGGTGGTGACTGCGCCAACGAACGGTGCCGCTGGGATCATCCCCGCGGTGCTCAACTATGGGGTGACGTTCGTGCCGGGAGTCGATGACGACGCCGTCGTACGGTTCCTCCTTGTCGCGGGAGCGCTCGGAGCGATCTATCAGCAGACCGCCTCGATCTCCGGCGCCGAAGTGGGTTGTCAGGGTGAGGTGGGTACGGCGTGCTCGATGGCGGCCGGGGCGTTGGCGGAGATCTTGGGCGGATCTCCCGACCAGGTGGAGAACGCCGCGGAGATCGGCATGGAGCACAACCTGGGCCTGACCTGCGATCCGGTCGGCGGGCTGGTCCAGATCCCCTGCATCGAACGCAATGCGGTCGGTTCGGTGCAGGCGATCACGGCGGCCCGGCTGGCCCTGCAGGGTGACGGCACCCACAATGTGAGCCTGGACAAGGTGATCAAGACCATGGTGGAGACCGGCGCCGACATGAAGATCAAGTACAAGGAGACCTCTCGCGGCGGCCTTGCGGTGAACATCATCGAGTGCTGACGACGTCCGCGGTGACGGCGAGGTCTGGGTCCGTGAAACCCTGTGCGAGTGAAACGCTCCGTCTCGATGCACATCGACCTGGGCCTTTCGGGACCTAGCCGGCTGATCTTCAGTGTGGCGGCCGCCGCCGGCATACCGCTGGAGCAAGAGTCGATGTCGATCGTCGTCGACGGCACGCAGGTGCACCCGACGGAGATCGCTGACGTGCACGGCGGCCGGCTCCATTCACTCCGGGCGGAGGGAAGCCAACTCACGCTTGACTATTCGGCTGTCGCCGTGGGCGTGGCTGAGCCGCCACCGCAGAACGACATCGATCAGATCGTTTACCTGCGGCCGAGCCGCTACTGCGAGTCCGACAGTCTCGGCCCGACCGCCGCCAGTGAGTTCGCCGGCTT
>DATFQP010000418.1:0-3136 GCA_035264145.1 Propionibacteriaceae bacterium | reverse complement strand
CTTCGCCGCTGACTATCCCGACAAAGTGGGCAACGTTATCGCGCATGAGCCGCCGCTGCCCGAGCTGCTACCCGACGCTGACCACGTGCGTGCCGCGGTCGATGACATCGAGGAGAGCTACCGCGAGTCCGGGCCGGGCGCGGGGTTCGGCAAGTTCGTCTCCCTCGTGATGCACCGGGGGCCGGTGACCGAGGCCGGTGTGCCGCCCGCCGCTTGGCCGCCCGCGGGTCCGGGGGGTGACGCCTCCGAGAATCAGAGCGGTGAGGATGCTGCCAGCGCCGAAGTGGCGCCCGAGCGCTCGGAAAAGCAGCAGGCCGATGACGAACTGTTCCTCCTGTGCATGCTGAAGCCGTTCTTGCGCTACAAGCCCAAGATCGACGTCCTCCGCGCTGGCAGCCCGCGCGTCGTTGTCGCAGTGGGCGCGGCTTCCGACGGTGAGATCCCGCAGCGCTCCTGCGACGAGCTAGCCAAACGGCTCGGAACGCCTCTGACCATCTTTCCGGGTGATCATGCCGGGTTCATAGCCGACCCTGAAGGCTTCGCGGCGACGATTCGGCAGGTGCTGAGCGAATCGGTCTAAATGCCCGACGTTTGAGGCCCAGCACTTGTTGGAATAGAGCCTTGCCCAGCGAAGTTGAGTCGATAGCACTCAACTTTGGCTTGCATCGCGAGACAAGCGAGCGCATAGTTGAGTGAGGCGTACTCAAGTCTTACTCAGAGGACATATGGACACCAACAAACTGACAACCAAGAGCCGAGACGCGGTCTCGACTGCGTTGCGTACTGCCTTGACGTCCGGTAACCCGAACGCCGAGCCGTCCCATCTGCTGTACGCACTGTTACTCACTCCCGGCAACACCGTCGCGCCGCTGATCACTGCGGTGGGAGCCGACCCGGCCGTCGTCCAGGCGGCCGCTCAAGGTGCCATCGCCAAGTTGCCCGCAGCCAGCGGTTCGTCGGTCAGCCAGCCGGCACTGTCGGGATCGTTCTCGCGCGTCCTCGCCGATGCCGAGAACCGAGCCCAGCAACTTGGCGACTCTTTCGTGGCCACCGAGCACCTGCTCATCTCGCTGGCCGCGGTGGAGTCCGACGCCAAGAGAATCCTGCGTGACCTCAAGATCACACCTGATGCGCTGACCAGCGCCTTCAACACAGCTCGCGGCAACAAGCGGGTCACCAGCCCCGAAGCGGAGGGCACGTCCTCAGCTCTTGATCAGTACGGCGTTGACCTCACCGCCTCCGCCCGCGAGGGCAAGCTCGACCCGGTGATCGGACGGGACACCGAGATTCGCCGTGTCGTCCAGGTGCTTGCCCGGCGGACCAAGAACAACCCCGTGCTGATCGGCGAGCCGGGCGTCGGCAAGACCGCCGTGGTTGAGGGGCTGGCCCAGCGGCTGGTGGCCGGGGACGTGCCCGACTCGCTGAAGAACCGGCGCCTTGTCGCGCTCGATCTTGCGTCGATGGTGGCTGGAGCCAAGTACCGCGGCGAGTTCGAGGAGCGGCTCAAGGCGGTGCTGAACGAGATCCGCGATGCTGAAGGTCAGATCATCACCTTCATTGACGAGCTGCACACTGTCGTCGGGGCCGGCGCCACCGGCGAGGGTGCGATGGATGCCGGGAACATGCTCAAGCCGATGCTCGCTCGCGGCGAGCTCCGGATGATCGGCGCCACCACGCTGGACGAGTACCGCGAACGGATCGAGAAGGACCCGGCGCTGGAGCGCCGCTTCCAGCAGGTCTTCGTCGGTGAGCCGAGCGTGGAGGACACGATTGCCATCCTGCGCGGGCTGCGCGAGCGGTACGAGGCACACCACAAGGTCGTGATCACCGATGCGGCGCTGGTAGCCGCGGCCACCCTCTCGCACCGCTACATCACCTCCCGGCAACTGCCGGACAAGGCCATCGATTTGGTCGACGAGGCGGCTTCTCGGCTGCGGATGGAAATCGACTCCTCGCCCGAGGAGATCGACGCGCTGCGCCGGACGGTCGAGCGGATGCAGATGCAGCGGTTCGCGTTGGAGAAGGAATCCGACCCGGGCAGCGTCGATCGCCTGCACCGGCTGGACGAAGAGCTGGCCAACGCCGAAGAGGAGCTTCGGGCTCTCGAGGCTCGCTGGGAAGCCGAAAAGCAGGGTCTCAACCGGGTGGGTGAGCTGAAGAAGCAGATCGACGAACTGCGGGTCGTCGCCGATCGGGCGTTGCGCGAGGGCGACCTGGTCCGGGCCAGCGAGATCTCCTACGGGCAGATCCCGGCCCTGGAGAAGGAGCTGCAGGAGGCGGACGAGGTGGAGAGCGAACTGCCGTCCATGGTGTCCGAGCAGGTCGGCCCGAACGACGTCGCCGAAGTGGTGTCGAACTGGACCGGCATCCCGGTCGGTCGTCTGCTGCAGGGCGAGACCGAGAAGCTGCTGTCCATGGAGCAGCGAATCGGTGAGCGGCTGATCGGACAGCAGCCCGCCGTACGAGCGGTGTCGGATGCGGTGCGGCGGTCGCGCGCCGGTATTTCCGATCCGAACCGCCCGACCGGCTCGTTCCTCTTTCTCGGCCCCACCGGTGTGGGCAAGACCGAGCTGGCGAAGTCACTGGCCGAGTTCTTGTTCGACGATGATCACGCGATGGTCCGGATCGACATGAGTGAGTACTCCGAGAAGCACTCGGTCGCGCGGTTGGTGGGTGCGCCTCCCGGCTACATCGGTTACGAAGAGGGAGGTCAGCTCACGGAGGCGGTCCGCCGCCGTCCGTACGCCGTGGTGCTGCTGGACGAAGTCGAAAAGGCCCACAGCGAGGTCTTCGATATCCTGCTCCAGGTCCTCGATGACGGCCGGCTCACCGACGGTCAGGGCCGTACGGTCGACTTCCGCAACGCGATCTTGATCTTGACCTCCAACCTCGGCTCGCAGTTCCTGGCCGACCAGACGCTCGACGCGGAGACCAAGCGCAACGCGGTGATGGGCGTGGTGAGGCAGGCGTTCAAGCCGGAATTCCTGAACCGGCTGGACGAAGTCGTGCTCTTCGACGCACTCGGCACCGAGGAGCTGGCCAAGATCGTCGAAATCAACCTGCACCGCCTCAACCAGCGACTGGCGGACCGCCGGATCACCGTCGAGGCGACTCCGGGGGCCAAGGAGTGGCTCGC
>DATFQP010000417.1:0-11971 GCA_035264145.1 Propionibacteriaceae bacterium | reverse complement strand
TGCAGCCAACCGATAAGGTCAACACGTGGTCGCGATCGACTGGCTCACCTCCTCATTCGCCTTGCGATTTCTCGCCGATGATGATGGTCCGATCCGCCTGGTGGACCTTGGCGAGGACAGTTCTCGTTTCTCGTCTGCATATAACCAGGCCCACCAGCCGCTCGTTGAAGTCATGTCGCCGCACTTTGGCAACCAGAGCTCCAGCAACAGCGGCAGGCACAGCGGGACCAATCTTGGTGGCGCGCTTCGTTACGTGCGGCATGAAGAGACCACATCTGCTGACGGTGTCGACCGGTTGATGATCGAGCAGTTGGACCCAGCAACCGGGCTTACCTGTATCAGCACCTTTGAGGCGCTGCCAGGTGTGCCAGCGGCGCGAGCAACGACTACCGTTTCGGTTACGCCCGGCAAGCCGGCACTAACACTGTGGGCAGTGACTAGCTTCGCCACCGGGGCCTGCATCTCAGCGGATATCAATGCCCTCGATGTCTGGTCGGCTCGGTCCACCTGGGCTGCCGAGAACCGCTGGACAGCACAGCCCTTGCGATCGCCGGGGCTGGTCGCGACGCAACCCAGCGCACGCGGCGAAACGTGCCGGAGCGCCATCAGCGCCTTCTCCACGAGCACCTGGTCGTCAGGGACATATGTTCCTGGTGGCGCCGTCCAGAATAGGGACACGGGTACGACGCTCGCGTGGCAGATCGAACACAACGGGCCGTGGCTTTGGGAGGCGGGTGAGCGTCCTGCATGGTCCCGACACCTCGAAGCCCTGCCGGTCGGTAGCGAGGAAGCCGCCGGCCCCCCCGTCGACGACCACACTGACGACGGTGCATACGTGGCGGTACTTGGCCCCACCGACACCCTGCACCATTGGTCCTACACCGTGGACGCCGAGTCGACCTTTACGTCGGTCCCTGTCACGTTCACCGTCGCCGACTCCTTCGACACCGCCTTTAATCACCTGGCCACCCACCGACGTGTCGCCCGCCGCAGCCATCCCCAGAACGACGCACTACCAGTCATCTTCAATGACTACATGGACACCCTCGAGGGTGACCCGACCGAAGCTAAGCTATTGCCGCTGATCGATGCGGCGGCCAAGGTGCGATGCGAATACTTCTGCATCGACGCCGGCTGGTACGACGACACGGCCGGTTGGTGGGCCTCGGTAGGCGACTGGGTCCCGTCCACGGTGCGCTTCCCCAGGGGCCTCGGCTATGTCCTGGACCACATTCGCACCCGACACATGACGCCGGGACTGTGGCTGGAGCCGGAGGTTGTTGGAGTCAACAGCCTGGCTGCGTCAGCCCTGCCGGACAGCGCCTTCTTGCAGCGAGCAGGAATGCGAATACGGGAACGCGACCGGTATTTCCTGGACCTCCGCAGTGAAGACGTGCGTGCTCACCTTGACCAGACAGTCGACCGGCTGATAAATGAACTCGGAGTCGGCTACTTCAAGCTCGACTACAACGTCACCCCGGGCCCAGGTACCGATAACGATGCCCCGAGCGTCGGTCACGGCTTGCTTGAGCACAACCGTGCCCTGCTGAGGTGGCTAGATACCGTGCTCGATCGGCATCCCGAACTCATCCTCGAAAACTGTGGTTCCGGCGCGCTTCGCTCCGATTTTGCCATGCTGTCGCACCTGCAGCTCCAGTCGACTTCGGATCAACAGGATCCCCTGCTCTACCCAGCGATCGCCGTCGGCGCACTAGTGCACATCCTGCCCGAGCAGGCCGCCAACTGGTCCTATCCGCAGTCCACAATGTCTGACGAGATGATCGCCTTCAACATGTGCACCGGACTCGCCGGCCGCCTCTACCAGGCGGGCCTGCTCGATCGCATGACACCTGAGCAGCTGGCGTTGGTGGCGGCGGGTGTGCAGACCCATAAGGACACCCGCAACCTGCTGTCACACTCCACCGTACGGTTCCCCACCGGCGTTCCCACCTGGGATGACGGCTGGATCACCGTCGCCTTCTGCGGCAGCCGGGAGACCTACCTGATCGCGTGGCGGCAAGAGCACGCAGCGCCCGAGGTAACCCTCGAACTGCCACATCTCATGGGCGTTGACGTGGAGCTGACTCAGATCTACCCACCTGTGGAGGCCCTTGCCGAGTGGACGGCCCTACGCACGCGCACGGGACTCACTCTCAGGGCTAGCGAGGCCCGGGCGGCAGCTCGAATGCTGCGGCTGACCCCCCGCTGAGGTCACCATACTCCCGCAAGTGGGACCCTTAATTGTGCCGCGCTGCGAGGTGTGAGGTGGCCTCGAGGCCCAGATGAGCCCCCGCGCGAGCATCGGCTCACGAATTGTGAGTGTCTGGAGCAGCCTGGTTGGTCCTGCCGTTGTTCGTTCTGTCGAACCCCAAGCTGAGGACCATTCCGGTCGGCTGCCACCGGTGGGCTAACTCTGCGAGGGGCGAGCCGGCTAGGCCGGATGGCGGCCGCAGAAAACGATCCACCCGTATCGGACCGCGGCGGCTGATCGACTGGGCCGTACGCGGTGGTGACGGAGGTTCAACGTCCGTGCCCGCTATTTCGATGACCAGGTCCGCGCCGCCCAATCCGAAGCAGTTCTGCATGGTTCAGAACATCCCTATCCTTGGCCCGTGTTGGCCCGGATTCCAAGTCGAATACAGGCCCAGGAAACTGGCGGGAGATGCACACTCAGAGTCCCCTGCTGTGCTTCGGCGTGAAGTGGAGTCGGAACAACGCGGTTCGGGTCGTGTTCCGTGTTGGCGGCTGAGGGGTCTGGACCGGTGAGCGCGGCGGCCTCCTGTGCCACGACCGGACCGAGGGCCGCGGTGTTCACATCCAGCTGCACCGGCTCATGCTGGTGACGGTTGAGCACGAAGATCGTGATGTCGCCGCCGTCCGGATCTCGGGTAGCGGTCGCATCGAGGACCGGCACGTCGCCGTAGAGCGAGGTGGAGTAGGTCGGTGCGGTCGGCTCGACCCGCAGCACCTCGCCCTTGGCGTGCCGGGCCGTGAGCGCGAAGGGGTAGAAGGTGGCCTGCCGCCAGGCTGGACCCGCTGGTTCGGTCCGGATCGGCGCGATGGTGTTCACCAGCTGAGCAAGGCAGGCCGAGGTGACCCGATCGGTGTGCCGCAGCAGGGTGATCAGCATGGACCCGACAACAACGGCATCGGCCAGCGTATAGGCGTCCTCACTGATCCTGGGGGTGGCCTGCCAAGGCGAGTCCTGGCCCGGAACACGGCTCAAGTACCAGACGTTCCACTCGTCGAAGGAGACGTTGATCCGCTTGGTCTTCTTCAGCCGGGCCCGAACGTAGTCGGCGGTGGCAACGACGTCGGTGATGAAGAGATCCATGTTGACCGAGGAGGCAAGGAAGCTCGCCGTGTCCCCCTTGTCCTCGTAGTAGGCGTGCGCCGAGATGAAGTCCACCTCGTCATAGGCGTGCTCCAGGACGGTTGCCTCCCAGGAGCCGAAAGTTGGCATCTGTCGGTGAGAGCTGCCGCAGGCGACCAACTCCAAACCGGCGTCGAACTGACGGAGGGCGCGAGCGGTGGTGGCCGCCAGCCGGCCGTACTCGTCGGCCGACTTGTGTCCCAACTGCCAGGGTCCATCCATCTCGTTGCCCAAGCACCACATCCGTACGCCGTAGGGCTCGGCTGCGCCGTGCTTCCGGCGCAGATCCGACCAGGAGGTCCCGCCCGGGTGGTTGCAGTACTCCCACAACTCGACCGCCTCCTGGGTGCCACGGGTCCCAAGATTCATGGCCAACATCGGCTCAATGTCCGACTTCCGGCACCACCGGATGAACTCGTCCAACCCGAACTGGTTGCTCTCCACACTCCGCCAAGCCGGGTCGAGCCGGCTCGGGCGGTCCTCGGGGGGACCCACGCTGTCCTCCCAGCGGTAACCGGACACAAAGTTGCCGCCTGGATAACGAACGACGCTGATCCCGAGCTCGCGGATGAGGTCGAGGACGTCGGTCCGGAAGCCGTCCTCGTCCGCCAGCGGGTGGCCCGGCTCGTACAAGCCGGTGTAGACGCACCGGCCCATGTGCTCGACGAAGCCGCCGAACAGCCGCCGGTTCACGGACCCTACGGTGAAACTCGGTTCGAGCACGATCGAAGCGGTGAGCATGTCAGAACCTTCCAACCTCGTGATCAATCCGGAATGCCGGTGACGCCCGGACGATCCTGGCAATGGTGTGGACCGCCGCGGTGAACCTTCCGACGGCGTTGTCCTGCTCAGGGCCTCCCGTGACCGGAACCCCGGGCCCGACGGAGTCCTCGTTGGCTTGACGCTACATCGTTACAACGGGCGTTGCCAAGGCACGGCCGCCGCCGCTGTCTAGGCGAGCAACGCTGTCGCGCTGCATCAACTGAAAGGCGATGGTTCGCGAGGTGACGGGCGCGCTCGGATCGGCAATGCGAGTGGACAACTGATCCAGCACGGTGGCGGCGAAGGCCTGTTTGTCGAAGCCGACCGTGGTCAGGGGCGGTGTGTAATGGGCAGCTTCGGGAACGTCGTCGTAGCCCACCACGCTGACGTCCTCAGGCACCCGAAGTCCAGATTCGGACAGCGCGTGCAAGGCACCGAGAGCCAGGGAGTCGGTGAAGGCGAACAACGCCTCAGGCGGCTCATGGTCGGTCAGCCAGGTCCGGGTCGCCTCGTAGCCGACGTCAGGCGTCCACTTAGTAGGGCAACTGATCTCCATCGCACCGTACGTCGGCAGGTTGGCGGACGCCAACGCCACCCGGTACCCCTGCTCGCGCAGTCGCGAGGTGGCGGTATTCCTCACCCCCAGGACGGCGATGCGCCGATGGCCGTAGGCCAGCAGCAGCTCAGTTATCGCTCGAGCTGCAGCGATGTTGTCGATCCAGACGTGGTCGGCGCTGGGTTGGTCCACCTCTCCGATCAGCACAACAGGGGGGAGCGAGACCCCCCGCCGAACAGCGCTGGTCTCCAGCCGAACCGGGCTGAGAATGAGACCGTCGACGAGATTGGCCCGGGCCCTCGACAACAGTTCAGCTTCGCGCCGACTGCCGAGCCCGGTCTCCTCGATCTGCACGCTCCAGCCGCGCTCGGTGGCGGCGCGGACTATGTGGTGGGCCAGCACGGCGGAGTACGGGGTCGACAGATCGGGCAGAGCCAGGGCAATCACGCCGCTGCGTCCGTTCCGCAATCCACGCGCGGAGAGGTTGGGAACGTAGTCGAGCGCAGACAGGGCTCGCTCGACCCTCACCCGTGTCTCGGTACTGACTGGAACTAGCCCGTTGACGACGTTGGACACCGTCGTCGGTGAAACGCCGGCCAGGCGGGCCACGTCTCGAACCGTCGCTCGCACGGCTCAACGGTAATCGGGGCTCGGCCTCACCGCCCACCACAATCCGAGAAATGGTCGCTGCAACGTTGCAAGGAGCCCGCCCGTGTCCTTAGAGTGGCTCTCGTCAATAAAGCGAGGGAGCACTCGTGAGAGCCACTCATCTCGGTGATGTCCCGTCGACCCAAAGGACCGTCTCTCGACGCGCAGTGCTGCGAGGTGGCCTGGGAGCCGCCGCCGCCTTAGGCTTGGCGGGTGGCCTGAGTGGCTGTGGTACCGCCTTGTCGGCCGGCGTGGCGGGCACCGAGCTCGATCCCGGAACGGTTACCTACTGGAACCTGTTCGGTGGCGGCGACGGTGCCCGGATGCTGACCATGCTGGATACCTACCGGACCACTCATCCCAATCCTCTAGAGGCGGCAACGTTCACCTGGGGGAATCCGTACTACACCAAGGTTTCGCTGGCCACGCTGGGCGGCGCGCCGCCCGACGTGGCGATCGCCCACCTGACCCGCCAGACGAATCTGTCAGAGGCCGACCTGCTCACTGAGATCACCGACGACATGCTTGCCCTAGTCGGGCTGAAGCCGAGCGACTTCAGCCCGAAGCCGTGGGAGGCGCAGAAGGTGGACGGCAGGACGTACGCCATCCCGTTTGATCTACATCCGTTCGTTCTCTACTTCAACGTCGACGTCTGCGATAAGGCCGGGTTGCTGGACGCTTCCGGCAAGCTCAAGCCGATCCAGGGCACCGACCAGTGGGAGGCGGCCCTCACAGCCGCCAAGGAGGTAACCGGTGCCTACGGCGCCGCCGTGGCGACGATCGACGAACCGTCGACGCCCTGGCGCTGGTTCCAGACGCTCTACTCTCAGCAGGGCGGCCCTCCGTGGCTGGCCGACGGCGGGCAGAAGCTCAGCTATGACCGCGATCTGACTTTGAAGACGCTCGCTTATCTCCGTTCGTTGACCGAGAGCGGACTGATGCCGGAAAACACTGACTACGCCGGGTCGCAGACGCTCATGTTTACTGGCAAGTCCGGCTTCTATCTCCAGGGCGAATGGGAGATCACCACTGCTCAGGAGGTTGAGGGTTTGGAGTTCGGCATGGTGCCCGTGCCCACTCTGTTCGACCAGCCCGCCACGCAGGCCGACTCCCACACCTTCGTGCTACCAAGGATGGAGCGGGACGAGCCGCAGGTGCTCCGGGCAATGGAGTTCATCAAGTCGATGCTGGATCAGAGCCTGGCCTGGGCCGAGGGCGGTCACATTCCGGCCTACCTGCCAACGTTGCAGAGCCCGGAGTACAAGGAGCTCAAGCCGCAGGCGGACTACACGGCATCGGCCGACACGGTCGTCTTCGACGCGCCCGCCTGGTACTCGGGTTCCGGGTCGACATTCGAGCGCGTCGTCGGTGCACAGATCGGACTCGTCCAGCAAGGTCTCGCGTCTCCGGAGGCAGCGCTGGAGAGCATCCATTCACAGCTGCAGGCGTACGCCGACACGAAGAGTCCGCTGCTGTGACCGGCAGAAGCCGTCGCCAGCGACTGAAGGATCGCCCATGACCGCCCAAACCCTTGTCCAGGCCGAGGCTGTCACCGCACGACCAGGCCGAGCCCGCCGCCAACCACATGCTACGACCTCGGCCTGGCTGTTCATCGCTCCCTTCGGCCTGTTCTACCTGCTGTTCTTGGTCTGGCCGGTCGTCTACATGTTCATCAGCAGTTTTTACGACACAACCCTGGTCAGAAGCGGGTTCGGCAACTTCATCGGCTTCGAAAACTACCGGCAGATGCTCACCTCGCCGGAGTTCTGGTCGGCGCTGTGGCACACGATCCAGTTCACGCTCTACACGGTGCCACCGCTGGTGATCTTGGCCTTCGTGTTCGCCGTTCTGGCGAACCGGGTCGGTCGCGGACAGACCCTCTTCCGGCTCGCCTTCTTCCTCCCCTTCGTCCTGCCGTCGGCAGCGATCGCGTTGATCTGGTCTTTTATCTACACGCCCGAGAGTGGGTTGTGGAACTCCTTCCAGAGCCTGCTCGGCGTCGCAGAGCCGACGCCGGTGCTGGCCAGCCCGACGCTGGCCATGATCGGGATCGCCGTGACCACCTTGTGGTGGACGATCGGATTCAACTTCATCCTTTACCTCGCCGGACTGCAGGACATCCCGCGCGAGCTGTACGAGGCGGCGGCGGTTGACGGCGCGTCGCAATGGCAGCAGATCCGCTCGATCACGATCCCGCTGCTGAGCCGCACCACCACGCTCGTTGTGCTGCTGCAGATCATCGCCAGTCTCAAGATCTTCGACCAGGTGTTCCTGATGACCGAAGGCGGACCAGGTCAGGCCACCCGGGTCCTGTTGCTGCTGGTCACCGACACGGCTTTCACCGACTACCGGGTCGGTGCTGCCTCGGCCGCCTCGGTGCTGTTGTTCATCGTCATCCTGATGGTCACCTTGGTTCGTCAGGTGGTCCAGCGCGGCCAGGATCGGAGGGAGGCCTGACATGAGCACTGAGACCGTCGAACGGGTCCGGCGCCGGCCGCGGAACGGCGTCTCCGCCGCCGCTCCCGCTGCGCCCGACCACATCGTCGGAGCTGGCACCTCCGACCGGGCGTTTACCGTCGTCGCCTGGGTCGTGCTGGTGTTCTGCGCAGTTCTGTGGCTGATCCCCAGCCTGTGGGCCGTCAAGACCTCCCTGACCTCTAACTCGACATCGGCGGTCGGCGCCGGACCGATTCTGACGGACTGGAGTCTGACCCTGGACTCTTATACAACGCTGCTCAGCGAGGGCGATCTGTGGAACTGGTACCTGGCCAGCGCCATCACCTCAGTGATGACGGTGCTGCTGGTCGTGGTGTTCGCCTCGATGGCTGCCTACGCCCTGTCCCGCCTCAGGTTCCGGGGCCGTCGCATTGTCTTCGCGCTCGTGATCGGCGGGATCCTGATCCCCCCACAGGTGCTGATCGTCCCAATCTTCCAGGAACTCAACGCCATGGGCTTGCTCAACACCTACTGGGCGGTGATATTCCCCCAGGTGGCGGCGGTCATCGCGGTCTTCGTCTTCAAGCAGTTCTTCGACGGGCTGCCGCGTGACTTCGAGGAAGCGGCTCGCATCGACGGTGCCGGATTTTGGAGGATCTATCGGTCGGTCGTGCTGCCGTTGTCCCGGCCGGTGATCGGAGCCATCTCGATCATCACCTTTGTTGACGTCTGGAACAACCTGATCCTCCCACTGTTTGTGCTCTCGAATCCCAAGCTCATGACGATTCCGGTAGGACTGGCCACCGTGCAGGGGTCGTTCGGCCAGCGCCTCTCCGACATCCAGGCGTCCGCGATTCTCGGGGCGCTGCCGCTCGTCATTTTGTTCCTCATCTTTCAACGCCGCATCGTCGAGGGCGTCGCGGGCAGCGGCCTGAAGGGCTGATGGTGCGCTGCGGGCGGGCGTTGCCTTGATGGTGATTCCATACGTCATCGCCTATGTGCTGCTGCAGCGCTACTAGGTCAGCGGGATGTTGAGCGGTGCACTGAAGTAACCGATCACCCTTCGCCAGGCCGGGCGCTTCCAACCGCCTCTTCTCCAGACAAGGGACGACCTTGAGCATGCTTTCCTCGCCCGCCCAGCCAGGCCCCGTACGCCTCACCAGGCACAGCCGGGCGACCTTCTGGCCCGCCAGCCGGGCAGCCATTAGCAGCGGCTTCTGGGCCGAACGCCGTCGAGTGAACCGTGAGGTGACGGTGCCGTCGGCATGGGACCACCTGCACGAAGCCGGCAACTTCCGCAACCTGGAGCTGGCCGCTGGTGTGGGCACCGGGGAGTACTCCAGCGATCTCTGGTTCCTGGACAGTGATGTGTACAAGTGGCTGGAGGCCGTCGGCTGGACGTTGGCCGATCCGGAGCTGAGCGCTGAGGCGGCGGCTCGCCTGGAGGAGCAAGTGGATGTCTCCTGGAAGCTGCTTGCTCAGGCGCAGGCCGAGGACGGCTATCTCGACTCCTATTACCAAGTCCGCTACCCAGGCACTCGGTTCGAGGACTTGCAGTGGGGTCACGAACTGTACTGCGCGGGGCACCTGATGCAAGCGGCGATCGCCGTGCATCGCACCAGCGGCGATTCGCGGCTGCTGGAGGTCACACGCCGGATGGCCGACCTTGTCGTACGGTCGTTCGGGGGTGGCGAAGGGCAGATCGACGGGGTCGACGGCCACCCGGAGATTGAAAGCGCGCTGGTGGAGCTGTACCGGGAGACCGAAGAACGCTCCTATCTCGACGCCGCTACGTACTTCGTCGATCGGCGTGGGCACGGGCTGCTCGGGCAAGGCCGATTCGGAGCCCACTACTTCCAAGATCACGTCCCGGTGCGCGATGCGGCCTCGGTTGAGGGGCATGCCGTGCGCCAGCTGTATCTGTTGGCAGGGCTGGCCGATGTGTACATCGACATGGGAGACGAATCTTTACGGCAGGCGGCCGAGCGCTTGTGGCAGGAGATGGTCTCCACCAAGACCTACATCACTGGAGGAATCGGCACCCACCACAGCGACGAGGCCTTTGGTGACCCGTACGAGCTGACCAATGAGCGCAGCTACTGCGAAACATGCGCCGCGATCGCATCGGTGATGTTTTCCTGGCGCATGCTGTTGGTGACCGGGGAAGCGCGATACGCCGACCTGATAGAGCGCACCCTCTACAACGGCTTTCTCAGCGGGCTGTCGCTGGACGGGCAGCGCTACATCTACGCCAACCCCCTTCAGGTTCGTGAGGGGCATCTGTCCGGCGGCACCGACCAGGACTACGCCCGCAAGCCATGGTTCAAGTGCGCGTGCTGTCCACCCAATGTGATGCGCACGTTGGCCTCGTTGGAGCACTACGTGCTGATCAGCAGCGCCGACGAGGTCCGGCTGCACCAGTACATCTCCGGCCGCTACAGCGGCAGTGTCGGCGAAGGTGAAACGACCCTGGAGGTGGAGACCGACTACCCATGGAACGGGCGGGTGCGGGTAGTCGTGGTCTCCGTACCGAAGGGGCGCTGGAGCTTGGTGCTGCGGGTGCCTCACTGGGCCGATTACCCGAGCGTGCGAGTTAACGGGGAGCAGCTGCCGGGCGCGGTCGTTGACGGCTGGCTGCCCATCGAGCGGGACTGGAAACCCAATGATGAAGTGGTCCTCGATCTCCCCCTGGAGCCGCGATTCACCCGCGCGGATCCGCGCGTCGACGCTGACCGCGGCTTGGTCGCACTGGAGCGCGGCCCGCTGGTCTACTGCATCGAGGCCGTTGATCATCCCGGCCAGCGACTCGACGATCTCGTGATCGACCCACACAGCGCTCCCGAGCTCGCAGGGTCCGTCGGCCAGCTCGGTCCAGTGCCGACGCTCAGGCTTGGGGCCACTCGCCGCAGCCGCAGCCAGGACTCATGGTGGCCGTACACTGCTGTCTCATCCACACCGGAGTCCTCGGCGGGCAGCACGACGCTGACAGCGGTGCCCTATTACGCCTGGGGCAACCGTGGAGAGGGTCCGATGCGTGTTTGGCTCCGTGCCGAGTGAAGGCGGTGATGTGGCCGTGGGTCGGTTACGGCTGCGAGGCTCGTTCGGAGGAGGCGCTAACGAGGTCAGGCACCGGCTCGGTGATCTTCGCTGAGACCGCCGTCAGTACGGGAGAACGATCATGAGCATCACCGCCGATATCGCCGACATGATCATGACCATAAGGGCGGAGGTCGCCCGGCTGCACGCCGAGCTGCCTCGGTACCAGCTGGTGGTGTGGACCGCCGGCAACGTGTCCGCACGGGTACCCGGCCACGATCTGCTGGTCATCAAACCGTCCGGGGTCGGCTACGACGAGCTGACCCCTGAGGCGATGGTGGTCACCGATTTCGAGGGGAAACTCGTCGACGGCGGTCGTTCGCCGTCTTCGGACACGGCCGCGCATGCCTACGTCTACAAGCACATGCCAGAGGTCGGGGGCGTGGTGCACACCCATTCGACGTATGCGACCGCCTGGGCGGCACGCGGCGAGGCGATTCCGTGTGTGTTGACCATGATGGGCGACGAGTTCGGGGGTGAGATCCCGATCGGTCCGTTCGCGCTGATCGGTGATGACTCGATCGGTCGGGGAATCGTTGACACGCTTCGTGGTCATCGTTCGCCCGCTGTCTTGATGCGGAACCATGGCCCGTTCACGATTGGGCCGACCGCCGAGGCTGCGGTCAAGGCTGCGGTGATGTGTGAGGAGGTCGCACGGACCGTGCACATCTCCCGTCAGCTCGGCGAACCCCTCCATATTGCGCAGTCCGATATCGACTCGCTTTACGCCCGCTATCAGAACGTCTACGGCCAGATCTAGGAGCAGATGATCATGACGTCCAACGCGACATGCTGGTTCCTTACCGGGAGTCAGGGCCTCTACGGTCCGGAGACGCTGGCTCAGGTCGAGCGGCAGTCCCGTGCCTTGGTCGACCAGCTCAATGATGCCGGGACCCTCCCGATTCCGGTGTCGTGGAAGCCGGTGCTAACCGACTCCAGTGCCATCCACGAGATGATCATGGCCGCGAATGCGGATTCGGACTGCATCGGGCTGATCGGCTGGATGCACACGTTTTCGCCGGCCAAGATGTGGATCACCGGCCTCGATGCGCTGAAGACTCCGTTCCTGCACCTGCACACGCAGGCGAACGTGTCGCTGC
>DATFQP010000416.1:0-7561 GCA_035264145.1 Propionibacteriaceae bacterium | reverse complement strand
TGGGACCCGGCTGGCGGTTGTGCACCCAGCCGCCAGCCACGATCCTCGAGGCCGGAACGGACGCAGGCAACTTTCAGGGCGTCGCGTTGTGGTATGACGACGGTGAGCTTCGGCTGGTGAGCGAAGTGCAGGCGGGGTGGTATCGCTATATCTCTGACTGGCGTCTGCGGGACGACGGCACCATCCGGCCCCGGTTCGGCTTCGCCGGCACGCGCAACCCTCGCACCTGCATGCGTCATCGACACCATGTCTATTGGCGTCTTGACTTCGATATCGATGGTGCCGGCCGAGATGTCATCCAGCAGCAGGGGCTCTTCTTCCCGGGGAGCCCACAGTGGTCCCCAATTGTCCGAGAAACACAACGAAAACGCTCGATCTTCGCCCGGCGCTGGAGAGTGGTGGACCGCGATACCCATCGCGGATACCGAATTACTCCTGGTCTAGGTGATGGAACCGCCGATGCCTATGGCGTCGCCGACATCTGGTGCCTGCGATACCACGGTGACGAGTTGGACGACGGCGTCTCCGTCGTTGGCGGCAGCCCAGCCGACACCCAGATTCAGCTTTCCAATTACATCAATGGTGAAGCAATCGATGGGACCGACGTTGTCCTGTGGTACGCAGGTCACTTCACTCATGACGAGAATCAGCCGTCACCTCATCAAGGGCACATCGTCGGACCGGAACTAAGACCAGTTAATTGGTAGGCCGCGGTTGTAAGCGTTCTTCCAAACGAATTCAAACGAATTCAAACGAAATCAGTCATCCGCCTCTAGGTACTTCTCTGCGGTCGGCCCTGCCAGCTGGTCGTAACAGAAGCGAAGGAAAAGCGCATGCCGCTACCTTTCTGTCGACATTCCGTTCCCAGTATGGTGATAAGACCGAATGTCCCATCCGTAGGAGATCGCCATGTCGCATGTGCTGCAGATGCTGGAGTCCCACCCGAAGGACTGGGGTGAGCTTGATCTCGCGAAGCTGACCGAATGCATTGAGGCGTGTTTCGACTGTGCACAGGCCTGCACGGCATGTGCGGACGCCTGCCTCGCCGAGCACATGGTGTCCGAACTGGTCCAGTGCATCCGTACGGACCTGGATTGTGCAGCTGTCTGCGCGACAACCGGCACGGTCCTCTCCGCCACGCCGGTTCTGATGCGAGCCTCACCAAGGCACTCGTCCAAGCGTGCAGGACTGCCTGCCGGGCTTGCGCAGCCGATTGTGAGAGCCACGCCAGCATGCACGAGCACTCCGGATCTGCGCCGAGGCGTGTCGCCGTTGTGAGGCGGCGTGCGACCAGCTCGCCAGCGCTCTGGGGTAGCAGTCGCTGTCGGTGCCTGTCGTTGAAGTGCTTAAGCAAGGCCGCGGCGACCAGTCCCGGCCCCCGTTGCTGACGACTCATCAGGAACGTCCGGTTTCCATCAAGCCACAAGTCTGCCTCGAGGCGCATGCATATAGCTCAGTGCAATTGGAGCCGCGCTCGACCACCCCCGCCATGGGGTTCAGCGCTGTGCCGCCCAAGTGAATCGGTGGGGGGTGAAGGGCGCGAGCAAGGGATGCGGCTGCCCAGTCGTGATCTCGGACGCGACGAGCTCACCAACGATTAATGCCAGAGTCGCGCCACTGTGGGTAAAGGCGACATAGAGCCCGCTGGTTTCGCCTAGTTGGCCAAGGACGGGTTCCCCGTCAGCCGGCACCGGTTTGGGTCCGATGCCGTAGGTTGCCGCGGTGAGCATTGGCGTCCCGGAGATCAGGCGCGACGCCTCGGCGAGCAGCTGCTCGGTGATCTCGGCTGGGACATCACATGTCCCATCCGGCTGTACGTCGATGTAGGGGGTGGTCCAATCCGAATCGACGGCCAACCCTCCGTCCGGAGTCGGTCGGACCGACGCGCGCGGTGTGTTCAGCACAGCTCGGAGCTGGGTTCGTACGGGATGGGTCTTTACCAGAAACGCCATTGGTGTGGCATCGGGAATTGTGGCACCCAACTCCGCTGCCATCTGGGGGACCTTCCAACCCGTTGCCAATAACACGGCATCCACCTGGATGGCACCGTGCATTTCAGTCGTGATCTCGGTAACGCGGCCGGCGCTCGTGGACACGGAGGCTCCGCCGGCATTGGTGATCAGCTCACCACCCGCCTCGACCAGCTCCTTGGCCAAGTAGCTGATCAAGGACGGCAGATCGACCCAGCCCTCACCGGGGTTCCATATCGCTCCCGAGGACGGGATGGTTGCTGGATTGACTCCCGGCAGTCGTCGCTCAACGCCGTGAGGGCTGAGCAGCTGGCTGTCGTAGCCGTGAGCGAGTTGGTGAGCGTGGATGGCGGACTGAAGGTCAAGCCTGTCGAGCGGATGCCAAGTGAGCCCACCGTCGAAGCGCAGCCAATTGCAATCGGGTTGGCGGGTGAAGAGGGTCCGATAACGATCGATGCCCAACATCCGCAGCTGGTGATAGTGCTCGGAGTAGATGCTGGCCGAATTCAGCCAGGAGAGCGACCGGCCAGAAGCACCGCTAGCGAGCGCTCCCTCGGTCACCAACCACACCCTGGCGCCTCGGCGCGCCAGGTGGTACGCGCTGGAGACGCCGATCGCGCCGCCGCCGATGACTGCGACCCTGAGCTGTGTTTGGTTGCCCATGCTGCTGACAAGTATCGAGGCATCGCGGCTACAGCAGGACCGCGGCATCGTTGCTGCAATTGACCGACGAGGCTAGGTGATCTTCTGGCGCCATGAATCCCTGCCCGGCAACCGCCGCAGTCAGGTCACCGCCCGCCCGACGGACCCCCCGGATCAAGCTGTCCAGCAGACTTCGGGAGCCGACAGCGAGGTTTTGTGCCGGCGAGTGCGGCCGAATCGGCATCGGAGCACCCCATCGCGAGGCGACCGCCGAAGACGCCGGCCAGCGGCGGCTACGTTGCCGCCGGTTGTCCGTTCGGCTTGACCACCAGCCAGGTGCCACCGTACTCAGTGACGTTATGGCACAACACCTGGTATTTCCCCTCGTGTGCGTAGAAGTACAGCGGGTGCCCCGCGTAGGTGATCTGAGTCGAACTGTCGCGGCGGCGAGTCGTGCCGAGCAGGTCCGGTTCCACGGCGCCGGCCGGGCGGGGCCTGCCTTTGGTCAGCACCGGCGGCCAGGCCTTCGCACAGTCCCCGTAGCACTCAGGGCGGCTCGTCGTCTCCGCGTCGAACAAGTAGATTGGCTGGCCCGAGGCGTCGTAGAGCATGCGCCCGAAGTCGCTGTCCGCAGTAATGATCTTGATTCCACCTGGCTCAGCAGAAGCCCGTGATGTCGGCGAGCCTGACGGCGAGTCTTGGGCAGGGGGGCTTGAGCTGGGCGCCGGTGATGAGAGGGACGAAGCTTCTCCCGAGGACGCCGAATCCTCAGGAGTCGAGTCTGACGACGAGACTCCACAACCCACGAGGAGCAGACAGAGCATGACAACGAGGTAGCCGCCGGCAGACGTCTCGGCTCGGAGGTCTCGTCCACCGCGAGCGAGTCGAGTTTGGACAGCTCGACGAGGGCTTGATGGCCGTAGCCGAGGCCAAAAGCGGGATCGCCTCGCGATTCTTACACTTACTGCCGAATCTTCGGCAGCAGATGGGACATTCGGCAGCGGATCTGACGTCACGGGGCAGGTGACCTCCGGTGGAACAGCCGGCGGCGGCAGAATGACCGCTAGACGCTGATCAGTAAGCGCTGGTGCCGTGACCGCTGACATGTCGTGAAGACCCAAGAGCCCGTCGCACCAATCATGCTTGGCCGGGCTCGATCAGTATCTTCAGGCCCTCGCCACGGCGCAAACTTTCCACGGCGCCAACCGCCTCGCTCAGCGGAAAGACTTTGCTGATCAAACGATGCGCGTCCACCACACCGGTGGTCACCAAGTGGATGGCGGCCTCGATGTCGCTGCGCTGATAGATGCGCGTCCCGACAATGGTGATTTCAGCGAACATCACCGACAGCAGGTCGACACCGTGCAAGCCCGGCTTATAGGCGCCGACAATCACCACCGTGCCGGCTGTTCGTGACCACCGGAGCAGCTCCGCCGCCACGGACGTGTGTCCCGATGCGTCGAATACGACGTCTGCGCCATCTCCGAGGTCCTGCGGGCCTTCGACGATCGTGAGCCCGAGGTCCGTCGCGTGTTTACGGCGCGACTCCGACAGCTCCGACATCGTCACGATGGCACCGGCAGCGGTGCCGGCGATGCCGACCAGGCAGCCGATCGGACCGGCTCCGATGACGTGGGTGCGGTCGCCGAGGGCAAGTCCCGAACGCCGTACGGCGCGGACCGCCACCGCCAGCGGCTCGATCAGCGCGGCAGCGACAAGATCGACATCAGTTGGCAGCGGGTAGATGCCATAGCCAGGCACCACCACGCGCGGGGTGATAGCTCCCGGATAGTCGATCCCGACCAGGGTCAGAGTGCGGCAGACATTGGTACGGCCGGCGAGGCAAGCTTCGCATACCCCACAATGCACGACCGGGCTGACGAAGACGGGATGACCGGCGGCCAGCTCTTCATACGGTTCGGCCAGGCGACCGACGAATTCGTGGCCGAGGACGATGCCCGGTTGGGCACGGCCATGCTCGCCAGCGGCGATATGGAGGTCGCTGCCGCACACTCCCGCGTAGGCGACGTCGACCGCTACCCAGCCGGGGCGAGATTCGGGGACCGGCACGGGCCGGACAGCGACGCTGGTGCCGCCCTCCCACACGAGAGCGTTCTGTTCAATCATCGTTTGTGTCCCCATCGCTCGTTGGCATCCGACAGTAAAGGTACGGTTCTTGATCAGAATGGCACCGGCGGCCCATGAAGATGGCGCCAATGATCCTGCTGATCGACTGCCGCACCTTCGCCGGGCTCCAGCTAATGAGCTCCGTGTCGTTCGGATGGGGGCTTCTCGCTGATGTGGAGCATCGGGTCTCGCTGCCGTCGACCATCTGATGGATCAGCAACCCGGCGTCATATCCATCGGGAAGCGCCTGATAGCCAACGCAGCCGGTGATGGGGTCCTGGTCCCGTGGTCACCATCAGTCCCATGCGGTCCTGGTCCCGCGGTGACCATCGGTTCGATGGGGTCCTGGTCCCGCGGTCACCATCAGTTCTTTTGGCGACGCCAGCCAATCTCGAGGATTTCGACTGCCGGGGCTTTCTCCGAGTAGCCGTTTGTGGTCTGCGGACCACCCCATAGTGGCTGCGACTTTGACTCGTTCCACCAGTCGAGGGTCTGGCGCTCGAAGCTGCTGGGCAGATCGGGGATGCGGCGAAGCTCGTCGACGAGCTGGTCATAGGCGAGCCGGTTGCCAAGTTGCCGCGTGGCCGACATCCAGGCATCCGTCGCGAGAAGATGCTCGATCCGGCGAAGATCGGCGCAGAGTCTGTCTCGCCGATACATCAGCAACGCGTCGTCGTCCCGGTCGGGGTCGTCCATTCCGCTGCGCCGGACCGCCACCCGGCTGTCGACCCAGGTGGCAAACCGAGCCAGGACTCGCCAGCTCACGGGCCTGCTTAAAAGGGCCAGGACGATGAAGAGCCCGGATGCTACGACGTACCCGTGCATCCCAAGCATCCCGATTCCTGCCGGCGCCGCCGGGTCGGCCTCCGGCGGAGCGGCACGTCGATGGTCACAGATAGCCGCTCGCCGGGATCAGCGGCGACCCTGGTGACCGCGAACAGAAACCGCTCCTGGGGTTCCAGCGGGTTGGCGTAAACCTGCACCGCATTCCTTAATCGCCTAGTGCGCGTCTTCTCTACCGTAGCGCGGATCGTGAGCGCGCCGGCATCGCCGGCCAAGGCACCAAGTGCCGAGTGGGTGTTCGCGACGGCAGCGCGGCGCACCCTCGGGGCCACACCGGCGACGTCGACAGAGTTAGGGTCGATGCCATCAATAACCTCGCCGACAGCCTGCCTGAGCTGATCGCAGCGGCACGCCGATTGATCACGCCTGGGCAACGCAGCTTCCTTGGGATCACCGGAGCGCCTGGCGCCGGCAAATCGACACTTGCTCAAGTGATCGAGGCTGAGCTGACTCCCGATGCGGTCCTGGTAAGCATGGACGGGTTCCACCTGAGTGACATCGAGTTGAAGCGGCTCGGTCGCTATGAGCGCAAAGGTGCTATCGACACCTTTGATTCGGCCGGCTATGTCAATCTGCTGCGACGCCTGCACAGCCGCGAAGATCCGATCGTGTACGCACCGCGCTTCGACCGTTCCATTGAAGAATCGATTGGATCGGCGATTCCCATACCCCGCGATGTTCTGCTGATCATCACGGAGGGCAACTACTTGCTAGTTGAAGATTCTGACTGGGGAAACGTCCGAGGACTGCTGGACGAGAGCTGGTATGTGGAACCAGGAGACGATGAACGCCGCAGACGTCTGATCGCCCGGCACGTGGAGTTCGGCCGCGATCCACAAGAGGCGCATCAACGCTCATACGGCGTCGACGAGCGCAACGCTGAAATGATCAAGGCAACCAAGAGAAACGCCAGCCGCGTTGTGCGGTTAGAGGCATTCAGTCACCAATCGGAAAGCCGGAAACGGCGATGACACTGAAACGCGTGACGTAGAAGTCATTGAAATCCTGACGACACGCGCGCTGGGATGCGCCGTCACGCCGGCATTTGTGCTTCCTTTTTACTGGTAGTCCTGCGCCCATGTGGGGGAGACGTTGGCGCGTGTATCGCGGAGGATCAAGGCCGCCGCGGGCACGAGGGCGAAGATCGTCATGAGGAGCCTTCTTCGATGAGTATTCAGTCTCCGCTCGCGAGAGACGCCGAAACGGTCGCGCCGAGTTCACGCAGCGTCGACATACAGAAGCGGGTTGCCAGCCTGTATCGCTGGATCCGACCGCGGATGCTTCCGTTCTTCCGGCGATCACCGGGGATTGTTATCGCTGGATCCCTGGCCGTGCTGTTTGCGGCCGCCTACCTCATCGCAGCACCGATGGGCCGGGACCTGTCGGCCCAGCTAGCTCATGCCGAGCTCGCCGAGTCGCAGTGGCCCGCGCTGCTCGATCTGCGTTGGTACGGCGGTTTCAATCCTCTTGGCTACAGCGTGCTGTCTCCTCCGGTGATGGCATTACTGGGCGTACGGCTCACGACCGCGCTTGCCTACGTCGCCAGCGTCATCCTTTTCGCCGCGTTGCTGAAGGAGACGCGAGTTGTCCGGCCGGTGGCCGGGGCGATCATGGCGGCGATCTGCCTTTCTGGGAATCTCGTGACGACGCGGACGACATTTGCGCTCGGCCTTGCGCTCGGGCTCGGCGCACTGGTCGCACTGGTCGCTGGACGCCTGCGCATCACCTTGGTGCTATGTGTACTGGCACCGCTGTGCAGCCCGGTCGCCGGCTTGTTCCTGGCCGTTGCCGGCTCTGCACTGGTCCTGTCCGGCCGCTGGCGAGGTGGGGTGATCATCACCCTCACCGCCCTGGCGCCGACCATCGCGATGGAGCTGGCGTTTGGCAATGGCGGGCGCCAGTCATTCGGCTTGCAGCACGCCGTCTTGAGTTTCCTGATCTGTCTACTCGTTGCCGGTCTGGGTTGGCGCCGCTCCGTT
>DATFQP010000415.1:0-6220 GCA_035264145.1 Propionibacteriaceae bacterium | reverse complement strand
GCGGCATGGTCAGGCTCATGCGCAGGATGAACGCACGTAGACCCTGATAGAACCCCCAAATCGAGAGCGCCGACCTTCCATAAGTGAAAGTGTCGCTTTACATTCGTTGCATGACCACTCCTGACATGACCGCGATCTTGGAAGAACTTGCCGCTGGCCGCATTGACGCCGCGGAGGCATCCCGTCGGATCGACGCACTCAAGGCCGCCGAAACCACTTCTGCGTCTGCAGCCCAGTCGGAGCCCAGCGTCACCGCTGAGCCAACCAACGAGGAGCTCGCTGCTGAACGCGAGGTGGATTCCGATCCATGGGCCGCGGAAACTGACCGCCCACAGCACGCGACGTACCACACGGAGAGCTTCGGTAACTCCGAGCCAGAACCTGCGCCCCAGGAGCCGGCGGCCGAGGAGCCGGTCCGCACGCCGGTTAATACCAATGGGGTCGAGCGGGTCTCCGTTCGGGCCATCGGCCGTCGGGTCCGCATCGTGGGGGAGACCTCCGTAGCCACGCTGTCTGCCGACGGCCCTCACGTCCTGCGGCGCAACGGATCGGTACTCGAAGTCTCCAGCGATGGCGAGCTTGGAGCATCCCTCGATGGGTTCAGCATTCTTCGCGCGCCACGCAGCCTGGACGACTTCCGGGCGCTGGGTTTGGGCAAGGAGCTCTTCCTGCGCGTCAATCCCAACATCACGGTCGACGTCGAGGTCACCGCTGGCAGCCTGAACACCGAACGGCTACCTCACCTTGGCAAGGTGCGGGTGACCGCGGGCGGAGCCAAGCTTCTGGATGTCACCCAGATCAACGATGCCTTGATCCAGGCGGGACAGGCGACGATTTCGGGAGCGATAACGACTGGTCGGAACCGGATTCGCGCCGAGTC
Organism: Propionibacteriaceae bacterium; assembly: GCA_035264145.1. Classification (GTDB taxonomy): domain Bacteria; phylum Actinomycetota; class Actinomycetes; order Propionibacteriales; family Propionibacteriaceae; genus Microlunatus. Next base: position 5,340 of record DATFQP010000415.1, on the reverse strand, counting down.
GGGATCGCTGTCAATCAACCTGCACGACGATTCCAACGTGACTGTCAAGGGAGAGGCGCAGCTGGGCAAGGTCAGCTGGTCGGGTGGGCACTCAGGGTCCGGCGATGAGGTGGTCATGGGCAATGGCAGCGCGAAGCTGGATATTGAGGTTGTCATGGGACACGCGGCCGTCCGGGTCGGATCAGATCATTCGGCCACGACCACTGCCTCGTGAGCGAGCGGTCGCGCTGGCCATCTGAGCGGAGCCGGCGGTCACATCCGGTCTCCACCCTGCACCGGGCACCAACTGACTGCCCGGTTTGCGGTGAGCAGTTATCCGTCACCAGGCTCGGCTGCGGCTCCTGCGGCACTGAGCTGGCCGGAGTTTTCGCGCCGTGCCAGTTTTGTGCCCTGGATGACAAGGACACTGAGTTGCTGCGGGTATTCCTTTCCTCCCGCGGAAACCTGCGAGAGGTCGAGAAGCACCTCAGCGTGTCCTATCCCACAGCGCGGGCGCGGTTTGCGGAGCTGCTCGAGAAGTTGGGCTTGGGCGCAACACCCGAGCCAGTGCAAACCCTCACCCGCGCACAGGTCCTCTCAGAGGTGGCCGCAGGCGCGCTGAGCCCAGCCGAAGCTCAAGCATTGCTCGCAGATCTCAACTGAGCCGGCCTGGCAGCCGAGCCGGCGTCGCAGGCGAGCCAGCGTGGGAGCCGAGCTGGTGTTCGCAGCTGAGCCAGCCTCACGTGAGAGCCGGCGTCGGCAGCGCTAGCCAGCCTCACGTGAGCCGGCGTCGGCAACTAGCCAGCCTCACGTGAGAGCCGGCGTCGCAGCTGAGCCAGCCTCACCTGAGAGCCGGGGTCGCAGCTGAGCGAACGTCGGTGCCCAGCCGTCAGAGTGAGCCAGTGTCAGAAGGGTTCCACCTTGATCACCGTGACATTGATCGAGCGGCCGTTGGGTGCAACGTAGGACACCGCGTCCCCTTCGCGTTTGCCCAAAATGGCAGCTCCGAGGGGGGATTGCGGGCTGTAGACGTTGGTCGTATCGATGCTCTGGTCCAAGCCGAGCAGCTCGCGTGATCCGAGGACGAAGGTATCGGTGTCCGAGACATCACCGTCGAAGGCGATCGTGACCCGCGTGCCTGGGGCAACCTCACCAGCCGCTGCGGGGGCTTCGCCGACTTGCGCTCGGCCCAGCATGTCGGAGAGCTGACGAATCCGTGCCTCCTGCTGGCCCTGCTCGTCACGGGCGGCGTGGTAGCCGCCATTCTCCCGGAGGTCGCCTTCCTCTCGCGCCTGCGCGATCTTCTGCGCCATGGCGGCCCGGCCCGGTCCTGAGAGGTGGTCAAGCTCATTTCGCAGCTTGTCGTACGCCTCTTGGGTCAGCCAGATCGCCTGCGACGAGTTCTCAGACATCCGGAAATCTTATCAAGAGACCGCTGACCGGAGTCCGCCCAGCGAGCAGGCTTGGCCTCTCACGTCGGCGTGCAGCCGCGCACGCTTGTCGAGACGGCTCGCCGCAGGGTGGTCATGCTGATGACGACGTCTACGCGGCGTTGATTGCTCGGGGGGACCGACACCGCTTGCTCACCGACCAGCCCAAGATCCTGAGCCTGGGCGATCAGCCGGCAGGTCGCCACCACAGATGGGTTCGGACGCTCAACGCTCAGCGTGACCTCGATTCTGGTGTCACTCACGACGTGAAGGGTCTTGATTTCGGCGACCGCGGGTGGTCTGGCCCGCTGCCAGGCGGTTACGACGAGCCACGACACTGCAACCGCCATACCGAGTCCCACTAGGACGAGGACCAACGGTCGGGGTACTCGGGACCGCGGGTAGCGGCGTCGCAGCCGCTCGGCTACGGCTTGCCCCGGGTCCTCGGTCACCTCGACATTCTGCCCGCTCTCACGCAGCGATTGGCGACGCAGGTTGTCCATGCCCCGTGGCACCATAAACGCCGTGACGCATCCGGCGCTGCGGACCGACACCGAGGGGCAACGACTTCGGCTGCTGCACGTGCATGCGCATCCGGATGATGAATCGAGCAAGGGCGCCGCGACGACGGCCAAGTACGTGGCCGAAGGCGTCGACGTCGTCGTGGCGACGTGTACGGGTGGGGAGCGTGGCTCCATCCTGAATCCGGCCATGGATCGTCCCGATGTCTTGGCCAACATCGCCGAGATCCGCCGTCAGGAGATGGATCGGGCCCGAGAGATCCTTGGCATTCGGCAGGTGTGGCTCGGCTTCGTCGATTCGGGACTTCCCGAGGGCGATCCGATGCCGCCGTTGCCGGACGGCTGCTTCGCCAGCATCGATGTCGAGGTGGCTGCGGCTCCGCTGGTCGAGGTGATCCGCAGCTTCCGGCCGCACGTCGTGACAACCTATGACGAGAACGGCGGCTATCCGCACCCGGACCACATAATGTGTCACAAGATCACGGTGGCGGCTTTTGAGGCAGCGGCGGATCCGCACGCCTACCCGGAGCGGGGGGTCCCGTGGCAGGCGAAGAAGCTGTACTACCAGTTCGGCTTTCACCGGGACCGGACCGTCGCCTTGGACCGAGCCATGGTTGAGCGCGGACTGGAGTCGCCCTACGCCGACCGTCTCCGTGACTGGCAGCCAGACCCCGAGCATGCGGCGCGATTGACCACCAGGGTGCCGTGCGCGGACTATTTCCATATCCGCGATCAGGCACTGTTGGCCCACGCCACGCAGATCGACCCCGAAGGTCCATGGTTCTCTGTGCCGCTGGAGGTCCACCAAGCCGTCTGGCCGACTGAGGACTGGCAGCTCGTCCGGACGCTGGTCGAGACAGAGCTGCCGGAGGACGACCTATTCGCGGGCATCGCTGTGGACTCCCGGGCGATGGTCGGCGCGTAGAGTGGCGATATGACCTATCCGGTCGCGCTAGACGTCGATCCGAGCACGGTCAGACCGGGCTGGATTGCCTTTGTCGTCATCCTATTGCTGGCCGTCGCCCTGGTGTTCCTGTTCTTCAGCATGCGTCGCCAGTTCCGCAAGATCAACATCGGTGACCCCGAGGAGCCGAGCCAGCCGGGAGCGGCATCGACGTCAGGCCGGGACCCGGACGGCACGTCCTGACGACGACCGAATCCCTCAGCCCGTACTCCCGCCGCTCCGGTGGAGTGAAATTCAAAGGTGACTACTCCCCCCGGTCGGCGGATGGGCGTGGGGTGACCACGCGTACACGGGGCACAGTTGGGACTACTCCGGGAAATAGAGTCGAAGAATGAGCGGTTCGAACCGACTGGCCACCGCCACCAGCCCCTACCTACTCCAGCATGCCGACAATCCGGTGCATTGGTGGCCCTGGTGCGACGAGGCCTTCGACGAGGCGGCCGCCCGCGACGTTCCCGTCTTTCTCTCGGTGGGTTATGCCGCCTGCCACTGGTGCCACGTCATGGCGCACGAGTCCTTCGAGGACCCGCAGACCGCAATGTTCATCAACGATCACTTTGTGGCGATCAAAGTGGACCGCGAAGAGCGACCTGACGTCGATGCCGTCTACATGCAGGCCACCCAAGCGATCACGGGCCAAGGGGGTTGGCCGATGACCGTCTTCTTGACTCCGGACCGGCGGCCGTTCTACGCGGGCACCTACTTCCCTCCAGCACCGCGCCACGGCATGCCGTCGTTCACCCAGGTCGCCATGGCCGTTGCTGCGGCCTGGCGTGATCGCCGTACCGACGTTCTCGAGAGTGCCGGCAAGATCGTCGATCAGCTGGCCAACCTGGCCACCGGTGCAGGTGGCAGCGCCGAGATCAACATCGCTGCCGTGATCGGCAACCTCAGGCGTTCCTACGATGCCGCCCATGGTGGGTTCGGCGGCGCTCCGAAATTCCCACCGTCCATGGTGCTGGAAGCGCTGCTGCGCCATGGGGGCGACGAAGCGATGATCATGGTCGACCAGACCTGTGACGCCATGGCTCGCGGAGGGATCTGTGATCAACTCGGCGGAGGCTTCGCCCGTTACAGCGTCGATGCCCGGTGGGTGGTGCCGCATTTCGAGAAGATGCTCTACGACAATGCCCTGCTGCTCGGTGTCTACACCCACTGGTGGCGGCTCACCGAGACACCGCTGGCCCGTCGGGTGGTGCACGACCTGTTGAACTGGCTGCTCCGGGAGCTGGCCACCGACGAGGGTGGCTTCGCCGCAAGTCTGGATGCCGATTCTCTCGACGAGCATGGTCGGCACCGTGAAGGTGCGTTCTACGCCTGGAATCGGGAGCAGCTCACGGCGGCCCTTGGGCCTGATGACGGGTTATGGGCGGCGGACACCTTCTCGGTCACCGAGCAGGGCACCTTCGAGGACGGCCTGTCAACCTTGCAGTTACTCCTCGATCCCCGTGCGCAGGAGAGGCTCGCCGATGTCCGCGCGCGGCTGTTTGCTTTTCGTGAACGCCGGCCGCGACCTACCCGGGACGACAAGGTCGTCGTGGCCTGGAACGGCTGGCTGATCTCCTCGATGATCGACGCGGCGATGATCTTCGACCAGCCGCCGTGGCTGGAGTCGGCGCGGACCGCTGGAGAACTCCTGTGGCGAGTGCACTGGGTGGACTCGCGGTTGCGCCGCACCTCGCGCGGAGGTCAAGTGGGCTCTGCCCTGGGGATCCTGGAGGATTACGCAGCACTCATCCAGGCCTACGTGCGGCTGGCCGCAGCGACCGCGGAGCCGGTCTGGCTGGAACGCGCTCGGCAGCTTCACGGGGTGATCGCGAGCCAGTTCGACGATGGCAACGGCGGATTCTTCGATACCGCCGCCGACGCGGAGCAGCTCTACGCTCGGCCGCAAGATCCAACCGACAACGCCACTCCGTCCGGTCTGAGTGCGACCGTGCACGCCCTGCGGCTGCTCAGCCAACTGACCGGAGATGACACGTACGCGGACCGGGCCGCACAAGCGGCGGCCACCGGCGGCCAACTGATCGTTCAGGCACCCCGGTTCGCAGGGTGGCTACTAGCCGACGTCATCAGCTACGCCGGAGATCGGCCCCCGGTGCAGGTGGCCATCGTGGGCAGAAGTGACGACCCGATCCGTGCCGAACTGGTCCGGACGGCTTACCAGGCGGCCCCCGCCGGCTCCGTGATCCTGGCAGGCGAGCCCGATCAGGCCAGCTTCGCTTTGCTGGCCGACCGGCCGCTGATCGAGGGCCGTCCGACGGCCTACGTCTGCCAGCACTTCGTCTGCAAGCTTCCGGTCACCTCCGCCGCTGATCTTGCTGCCCAACTTGCCTCTTGATCGGCTAGCCGGCTTTCCGCGACCTCTGCTCTTCCGCCTGCAGCTTTGGAGCTCGATTACAGAGTCAACGCCTGAGCCCGGGGTTCGACGCGGCAGGCCGGCCTG
>DATFQP010000414.1:0-2290 GCA_035264145.1 Propionibacteriaceae bacterium | reverse complement strand
TCGCTCGTCCTGGCCGCGACCAATCCGGGCATGAAGATATACGACCCGGCATTCGCGTACGAAATCTCCTATATCGTGAAGGCCGGACTGGAGCAGATGTACGGCCCGGACAGCGACGACCGCAACGTCATGTATTACCTGACGGTGTACAACGAGCCGATGATTCAGCCGGCGGAGCCGGAGGATGTGGACGCCGAGGGGATCGTCCGCGGCATCCATCGGGTGCTGGTCGGCAATGGCGAAGGGCCACGGGTGCAGCTGCTGGGTTCGGGTGTGTCCGTCCCGTGGGCCCTGGAAGCGGCGCAGGTGCTCCGCGAGGAGTGGGGCGTCAGCGCCGACGTCTGGTCGGTGACCTCCTGGACCGAGCTACGCCGGGACGGGCTGCGGGCGGAGGAGCACAATTTCCTGCACCCCGAGGAGGAGGCGCAGGTGCCGTACGTCACCAGCAAGCTGGCCGAGGCTTCCGGGCCGATCGTTGCGACCACGGACTATATGTCTGATGTACCGGATCAGATCCGCCAGTTCCTGCCCAACTCGTTCGCTTCACTCGGTGCGGATGACCATGGATTCTCCGACACCCGGGCGGCCGCCCGGCGGTTCTTCCACATCGATACCCACTCGATGGTGGTGCGGGCGCTGCAGATGCTGGCCGCCGACGACCAGATCGACGCCGAGGCACCGGGGAAGGCGGCCGAGCGGTACCAGCTGCATGATGTCAGCGCTGGAAGCACCGGGACCGCTGGGGGAGAGTCGTAAACGGGGTCTTCGGACTTAGGCATGGTTTGGTGGGTTTCGGTAGCTGCGCTGACCTGATGCGGCGAGGAGGATGCGTAGCCTGTAGTGCTCGAAGTCTCTGAATCCGTGGGCGAGCCGGCGGACCTTTTCGATGATCAGGTTGAATCTCCTATGTTTGTCAAGCTGGATCCGGGGTTTGGGCAGCGTTGAGCTGGCGGTAGATCTGGCGGGCGAGGTAGCGCTTCAGGCAGCGGCGGATCTCTCGTGGGGTTCGACCCTCGGTGGTCCGTCTCTCGACGTAGCTGCGGGTGCGCGGGTCCATCCGTATGCGAGTCACGGCAGCCATGTGCAGGGCGCGGTTGAGACGCCGATCTCCACCTCGGTTGATGCGGTGGCGCACGGTGTTGCCTGACGAGGCTGGGATCGGGTTCACGCCGGCGAGGCTGGCGAAGCCGGCTTCGGAACGAACGCGGCCGGGATGCGACCACGCTGCCAAGGCGACTGCGGCGGTCACCGGGCCGATGCCTGGCTGGTCGAGCAGCACACGGGCAGGGCTGCGGTTGAGCAGGTCGGTCATCTGCTTGGTGTTGGCCGCCAGCTCCCGATCGGCTGCGATCACACGCTTGGCCAGACGAACAGCCTCCTTGCGGGCGACAGCGGTTGCGAGGTCTTCGTCCCGGGCACGCCATGCGGCCATCGCGGCGATCTGACCGGCGGTGAGGGGTCGGCGCGCGTCGATCCCCAGGTCAGCCACGCGGACGAGTGCGGTCAACGCGTTGACCGCCGCGGTCCGCTCGGCACTGATGTGATCACGCGAGGCGACCAAGACCCGCACGGCGGCACGGACGCCGTCGTCTGCTCGAGGTCGACGCAGCATCGCCACGTCGACGGCCATGACGGCCTGAGCGATGCGGCGGGCGTCCAACGGGTCGGACTTGCCGACCCCGCGGTTGGCGCGCGCGTTCATCCGGCCGGCCTCGGCGACGGGGTATCCGGCCTCGGCGGCCACACGGGCCAGGCGGGCACCGTAGGTCCCCACGCCCTCGATCACCCACAGCACATCGAGATCGCCGCCGGTGCGGCGAGCGACCCACGAGACGGCTCGTTGCAGTCCTGCGACCGTGGCTGGGAACTGGGCGTCATCGACCACTTCGCCGGTAGGACAGGCCAGGATGGCCACGGCGTGGTTGCGGGCGTGGGCATCAACCCCGATGACGAACGGATGGGTATGCGCGACGATTGCCATTGGTGATCGACGCTCCTTCCTGGTAGCGGGACAGGTGTGCGGTCGCTAAGCGGCCGGCACCGGTCCGGGAGGAATCACGTCGGGGCAAATCTGTGATGGGCCACGACCCCGCGAAGGGTCGGGCAGTCTCCTGATCAGGTCACCGATGTGGGCCGGATGGTGCCGGCCGCGTCACCCGGCGCGGACAATTCAACGGAAAGACACCACCGAAGCGGGCCAATAGCTTCGTGAGTCACCCACCGGGCAACACGACCAGAACTATCCTGACCAGCTAGTCCCAGACCAGCCACCGCAACACTCACAGATGGC